>JAIVTZ010000001.1:0-23875 GCA_049188105.1 Deltaproteobacteria bacterium
GCGCACCTGGTTGGCCTTCGCCACCTTTCCGACCTTGTTTCGCCTGGGCGTCCCCGCCCACACCCTGGTCCGCTGGTACGGGGAGGTCAGATGACCTTTGCCCGGGCGATCTGGGGGACCCAGGGCATGTGCAGGCGGGACGCCTGCACCACAAAAACGATCTCTTTTGTGGTGCAGGCGTCCCGCCTGCACGGGGCCGGGTGATGACCGGTTCGGGCTCTCGAGGCTGCGTGGTGGTCTTTGGGCGCGAGCCTGCGCCGGGGCGGGTCAAGACCAGGTTGGCGGCGGGGATCGGCGGGCGGGCGGCAGCGCGGGTCTACGCGGTCACCCTGGAACAGACGCTGGCGGTCGCGGTCGGCAGCGGCGCCCGGGTCGTGCTCTCCCTGGCCGCGCCGCCGTCAGGGGCCTGGGTCCGTGGACTCGATGTACTCATCGAGCTCCAGGACATCGGCGATCTCGGCGATCGCATGGCCGACGCCTTCCGGCGACGCTTCGCCGAAGGCGAGGCTCGCGTGATGATCGTGGGTTCCGACTGCCCGTGGATGACCGCGGAACATCTGCAAACGGTAGCGGCTGTGCTCGAAGAGACCGACGTGGTGCTGGGGCCGGCGCTGGACGGCGGCTACTGGCTCGTCGGCCAGCGGCCGCCGGGAGTCGATCTCTTTTCCAGCATTCCGTGGTCGAGCCACAATACCCTCAAGCAAACCAGACGGCGCATCACCAGGGTCAGAGCGTCGTGGACCGAGCTCGAAGAGCTTCGGGACATCGACACCCAAGCGGACCTCATCGCCGCTCTCGAGGATCCGAGTTTGCCGGAGGATCTCTGCCGTCGTCTGCGCGCTGCCGCGGAAGGACGTTGAAGGTTTAAAGGGTTCAGGGTTCAGGGTCCAGGGTTCAAGGACGGCCCTGCACCCTGCGCCCTGCACCCTGCCGCAGCGTGGTCACCAACTCGTCGAGGTCGGCCGGAACAGGTGCCTCGAAGGCGACCTCCTCGTGGGTGACGGGATGGGTGAACTCCAGGCGCCGCGCGTGCAGGGCCTGGCGGGGAAAGCCGCGGCATGCGGCCCTGGCACGCGGGTCGGCGAGATTGCGCCACTGGCGCCCCGCATAGAGGGAATCACCCACGATCGCGTGGCCGACATGCGCCATGTGGACCCGTATCTGGTGGGTGCGACCGGTGACCGGGCGGCAGCTGATCAGGGAGGCGCCGGCCATCTGCTCGTCCACGTGATAGAGGGTCCGTGCCGGCCGGCCCTCCGCGATCACCGCCATGCGCTGGCGCTCCCGGGGATGACGGTCGATCGGAGCGTCCACGACCCCGTCGGGTTCCCCGGGAAGGCCGTAACATACGGCCAGATAGGTCTTGTGGATCTTCCGGTTTCGAAACGCGATGGAGAGACCGAGGTGGGCCCGATCCGATTTCGCCACCACCAGCAGTCCGGTGGTGTCCTTGTCGAGCCGGTGGACGATCCCGGGACGTTCGACACCCCCGATGCCGGAAAGGTCCTTGCAGTGGTGGAGGAGGGCGTTGACGAGGGTGCCGGTGGGGTTGCCGGCCGCGGGATGGATGACGAGGCCGGCGGGTTTGTTCACCAGCAGGATGTCATCGTCCTCGAATACAACGTCGAGCGGAATGTCCTCCGCCTCCGCATCGAGGATTTCGAGCGGTGGTTCGTCGACCGCGATCCGATCGCCGTTGTGGACCGTCGCAGATGGTTTGGCGGGCTTTTCGTTGAGCTGGACATGACCGGCGTCGATCAACCGGCGAACGCGGGATCGGGTCCAGTCGGGATGGAGGTCGGCGAGGCAGCGGTCGAGGCGGGTTCCGTCAAGCTCGGGGGGGACCTGGAGGGCGTGATGAGTCGTCACTTTCTTGGGTGCCGGCTGACCCACACCTGGAGGCCGACACCGACCACGATCAAACCCAACGAAATGAGCTGACTGGTGGACAGAGCGCCGTTGAAAACGAAGCCGCGTACCGCGTCGCCGCGGGTCCATTCGAGGAGGATCCGCCCGATTCCGTAAAGCATCAGGTAGGTGGCAAAGACCCGCCCAGGAGCCGGGCGCCGCTTGTAGAGTGCGGCGAGCAGCAGGTAGAGGCCGATGTTGAAGAGCGAGGCGTATATCGGAAACGGATGGAGCGGAACGTGGAGCGGCGTCCCCAGGTTCTGTGCGGCGATGGGGTTGGTGTAGGTGATGGCCCATGGCAGGTCGCAGTGCCCACCCCAGCAGCAACCGGCCATCAGGCAACCGATGCGGCCGATGGCGTGTCCGAGTGCGATGGAGGGAGCGATGACGTCAAGCGACGCAAGAGCCGGGAGATTGTAGCGGCGGAGGAGGACGATAGCCGCGATCACCGCGGCGACGAATCCGCCGAGAAAGACGCCCCCGGCCCGTACCACGCCGAGCAATGAAGCCGGATCGTCGAGATACCGCGGGAGCTCGATCAGGATTAGCAGCAGCTTGGCGCCGAGCAGCGCCCAGATCACCAGCCAGAGCGTAAAATCGACGAGGTGCACGCCGTCCATGCCGGCACGATCGGCGCGCCGCCGCAGGGTCCACAGACCGACGACCACCGCGATGGCGAGAAGCAGCCCGTAGGACGGGAGTTGGAAGAACCCGAAGTCAATCAGAATCGGGTGCATCCACCGCCTCCCGCCGACTGCTCCGCAGCTCGTTGAGTATCAGCAGCACCGCGCCGACCGAAATCGATGCGTCGGCGACGTTGAAGTCCGGCCAGGACACGGTGCGGTCGCCGATCCGCGCCCACAGGTGGACGAAATCGATCACCCAGCCGTAGAGCACGCGGTCGATGAGATTGCCGACCGCGCCGCCGAGAATGAGCCCGAACGCGAATCCGGCGAGGCGGCTGTGATGGGCGTGGCGCACCACCATCGCCGCGATGATCACGACCGAGGTGAAGATCACCAGGTGCAGGAGCACTCTGGTGAAGGCGCCGCCGCCCGAGAAAAGGCTGAAGGCGATCCCGCGGTTGTGGACGTGGGTGAGGGCGACGCCCTGCATGACCTCGACCCAGGCGCCGGGGTCGAGTCGGGCCAGGACCAGCCCCTTGGTCACGCGGTCCGCCACCACCACGAGGGCGGCCGTGATCCACGGCAGGGCGCCGCGCATCAGTCGTCGGTCCTTCGCAACTCGGCGCGGTTTTCGGCCAATAGGCGGGTCACGACCCCGTGGCAGCGATGGCAGAGGTCGGGCAGCTCCGAGTCGCCGACGAGTTCGTCGAAGCGCCGCCAGCAGCGGCTGCAGGTCGGCGCGTCGTAGGGTTCGACCGCAATTTGGAGGCCTGGATAGGCCGCCACCGGCGTGCCGTCGGTGATCTCTCCGTCGCCGGCCGCGGAGACGATGAGGAGCCGCGCGAGCTCGATCCCGGTCGCCTCGAGGTCCTCCTTCAGCAGTCCGGTGTCGCCGCCGACGACCACGCGGGCTTCCTCGGACTTGCCGATGGTGCTCTCCTGACGCAGGTTCTCCATCTGGGCCAGGACAACTTCGCGGAGAGCGAGCAGACGCCGGATCCTGGAGTCTTCCTCCTCTGCATCGTCGGCCCTCTCGCCGGCGTCCGGGAAGGAGGCCAGGTGGACGGATTCTTCGCGGTCGCCGGGCAGGTGCTGCCACACCTCCTCAGCGGTAAAGGAGAGCACCGGGGCGAGCAGGGTGGTGAGAATCTCGGCGATGCGGAAGATCACGGTCTGGGTTGCGCGTCGGGCGGGGTCCTCGGGGAGGTCGCAATACAACCGGTCCTTGTTGACGTCGAGGTAGAGGCTGGAGAGGTCCACGGCGCAGAAGTTGACGATCCGGTGTGACAGGGAGGTCAGCTCGTAGCTCTGATATGCCTCCTTGGTCTCCTCCAGGAGGTGTTCGGTGGATCGCAGCAGGTAGGCGTCGAGCCCGCGAAGATCCTCGAACGGGACCGCGTCGTGGGCCGGATCGAAATCCTCCAGGTTCCCGAGGAGAAAGCGCAGGGTATTGCGGATCTTGCGATAGGCCTCGGCGTTGCGGGTCATGATCTCGTCGGAGATCCGGATGTCCTCGCGGAAGTCGACCATCGCCGTCCACAACCTGAGGATGTCGGCCCCGTACTTTTTCAGCAGATCGTCGGGGGTGATCACGTTGCCCACCGACTTCGACATCTTGTGCCCGTCGGCATCGACCACGAAACCGTGCGTCACGACCTGGCGGTAGGGCGCCGATCCCTTGAGCCCGACCGACGCCACCAGCGATGACTGGAACCACCCGCGGTACTGATCCTGCCCTTCGAGGTAGAGGTCCGCGGGCCAGTCGAGCCCGTAGCGGTCGGTGTCGCACACCGCCAGGTGGCTGACGCCCGAGTCGAACCACACATCCAGAATGTCCGTCTCCTTGACGAAGGTCGTGGCGCCGCAACCCGAGCACGAGTAACCCGGCGGCAGCAGCTCATCGGCCTCCCGCACGTACCATGCGTCGGAGCCCTCCTCGAGGAAGATCCGGCGGATGTGATCAAAAACCGTTTCATCGATGGTTGGCGCCCCACACTCTTTGCAGGTCAGGAGGGTGATCGGCACCCCCCACATCCGCTGTCGAGAAATGCACCAGTCGGGTCGGTTTGCGACCATCCCGTCGATCCGCGCCTCTCCCCAACGGGGGACCCAATCGACGGTGTGCAAAACCTCTTGCGACCGTTGACGGAGGTCGTGCTGATCCATACGAATGAACCATTGGTTGGTGGCACGGAAGATGACGGGGTTCTTCGACCGCCAGCAGTGCGGATAGGAGTGCTCGACCTCGGTGAAGGTCACCAGGACGTCGAGATCCCGCAGACGATCAACGATCGGCCCATTGGCTTCATGGACGTGCAATCCCGCCCACTCTTTTACGTCTGCCGTGAATCGCCCATCGTCATCCACCGGGGCGTACGGTTCGAGGCCGTACTGGGCGCCGATGACAAAGTCCTCCGCGCCGTGTCCTGGAGCGGTGTGGACCAAACCCGTGCCTTGCTCGAGGGTCACGTACGGGGCGAGGATGAAGAGCCCCTCGCGGCCTGTGAGCGGGTTGATGTAGTGGCTGCCCTCGAGGACGCCGCCCTTGAAGATCTTCACGGTTTCAGGGCCGACCCAACCGGCGGCTGAAGCAGTGGTCTCGACAAGCTCGGCGGCGACGATCCACAGCCTCCCATTCGCGCGAACCAGGGCGTATTCGTAGCCCGGGTGGAGCGCGGTGGCGAGGTTGGCGGGCAACGTCCACGGAGTCGTCGTCCAGATCAGAGCGGACGCCTCATCACCCGGCGCCATCTCGAGGCGCTCGCGGGCGTCGTCGGCGAGCGCAAAGGCAACCGTGATCGAAGGGCTCAGGTGATCGTGATACTCGACCTCGGCCTCGGCCAGGGCCGTACGACACTCCGAGCACCAGTGGACGGGCTTCAGGCCCCGCTCCACGTATCCCGCGAGCATGAATCCGTGCAGGGCGGTGGCGATCTCAGCCTCATAGGCGTGGTCCATGGTCAGATAGGGGTCATCCCAGCGGCCGAACACTCCGAGACGCATGAACTCGTCGCGCTGCAACTTGTAAAAGCGGTCGGCGTACTTTCGGCACGCGCTGCGGATCTCCGGAATACTCATCTCGAGCTTCTTCGGGCCGAGCTCCTTGTCGACGTGGTGCTCGATCGGCAGCCCATGACAGTCCCATCCCGGGACATAGGGGCTGTCGTAGCCCAGCATCGTGCGCGACTTGACCACGATGTCCTTGAGAATCTTGTTGAGGGCGGTGCCGACATGGATCGAACCGTTGGCATAGGGCGGACCGTCGTGGAGGATGAAGCGCGGCGCTCCCTTTCGGGCCTCGCGAATCCGGTCGTACAGGCCCATCTCCCGCCAGCGAGCCAGGAGCTCTGGTTCTCTCTGCGGGAGCTTCGCACGCATTGGGAAGCTTGTCCGCGGAAGGTTCAGCGTTTTTCGATACATCTGACACCGCCTCCGGCATGTGAGCCTACGCGGCGTGGTCACGGCCGTCAAGGTGGGGATTGAGCCCGCATATCTCACCGGGTGTCTACTGCGGACGGCGAATCGCGGCGTCCCACCGTGCTTGTCGCGAATCGTGCTCCTCGATGTAGCGCTACTACGACTGCGTCGCCCGATTCGCGACAATCCCAGTGGATACTTGCGCTTCGCCGCCCTCGCTACGACACCCGGTGAGATATGTGGGCTCGCCTGCTCAGTCGAGAATGGCGCGGACCTTGCGGATCACCTCTTCAGCCGTGAAAGGCTTGGTGATATAGCCGGCGGCGCCGACCTCCCGTCCACGGAGAACATCGGCGGCGAAACCGCGGGCGGTGACCATGATGATCGGCAGATGCTGGGTATTGGCGTTGCGGCGAAGCCTGCTCGCCAGATCGAAGCCGTTGGTCGGGGTGGCGAGGGCGACGTCGAGGAGCACCAGATCCACATCCTGCTCGCTCAGGAGCTGCTCGGCGGTCTCGGCGGACTCGGCCTCGAACGTGACGAATCCCTCCCGGCGCAGCTTGAAGGAAAGGATGCGCAGGATATACGGCTCGTCGTCCACGATCAGAATTCGGCGCCCCACGCGCCGAGTGTACGGTCAAGATGAACGGAGATCAACCTTGATTACTGTCTTGAGAAGCCGGACGAGTCTCGCTTCCAGGCGTGAGCAGGGTCGGGTTCAGCAGCTCCCACACGACCATCAGCAGATGGAGCAGGCCAAAAGCCGACAGCAGTCCGCGAAACCACGGCGAGTCCAGCACCATGGACGCGGCGGGTGGAAAACGGGTCAGCAACATACCCCACGCCTGCGACCAGGGAATGAGGAGAAAGAAGAGACCCACGTTGACCAGGTACCCGATGTAGATCACGATGGCGAGAAATCGCGTCAGCTTCACCCAATCATCTTAACCGGAGCAGGATTGCCGATTTGGAGTGAGGTAGGAAGAAAGATTTCGAATTTCGAATTTCGAATTTCGAATTTTCCATCGCACCCGCCCGGACTCTACTGAACCGGGCAAATCCGAAATCCGAAATCCGAAATCCGAAATTGCCGCGGCCCCATGTTAACGTTCAACCGTGAAAATACTGTGGGGTTCACCTCTGCCGCCGACTCGTTCGGGGGTGAGCGATTACGCGGTCGAGCTTCTCGGTGAGCTGGGTTCACGGGCGAAGGTGCGGGTGCTGGAGCCGCCCGGGTGGCATCGACCCGACGATTGGCCCCTGAACGGGACGGTCGAGCTCGTGCCCTCCGAGACTGCGCCTTCGGGCGACGAGATTTCGCTCATCCACCTCGGAAACAACCCTCACCATCGGTGGCTTCTCGAGCGTCTGGGTCGGCCACGCACGGTCGTGGTGATGCACGATCTCGTCCTTCACCACCTGCTGGTTGAGGCGACCGCGGCCGAAGGGGATGACGAACGCTTTGAAAAGGACCTCGTATTCGCCCACGGCAAGGCCGGGCTGGCGCTGGCTCGCGCGCGGCGGGTGGGTCTGACCGGCGCCAGAGATCCGTTCCTCTTTCCGGCCCGGGGCGCGTTCCTCGAGCACCTAGAGGGGGTGATCGTCCATTCGCGGTGGGCGAAGCGGATCGTCACCGCCGAACAACCGCGGATCCCGGTCGCCGAGGTCGGTTTGCCCGCGGCCGACCCCGGAATCGTCGACCGAGGGGAGCAGCGGCGGCGCCTCGGCGTCGTGCACGATGACGTGGTCCTCATGCACCTCGGTTTTCTGTCGCCGGAGAAGGGACTCGCCGAAATCCTCACCGGGGTCGCGGCTGCGGTGCGCGCCGGCGTCCCCGCCCGCCTGCTGCTGGTGGGGGAGGGCAGGGGGCTCGACGACCTGCTGGCGGCTGCCGATCGAGTCGGGATCGGCGACCGTGTCGACGCCACCGGCTGGCTGCCGCCCGACGAGTTTCTGCGGATCCCCGCCGCCGCCGACATCGGCATCGTGCTGCGAACCCCGTCGGCCGGAGAGACGTCGGCAGCGGCCGTGCGGTTTCTCGCCTGTGGGACGCCGGTGGCAGTTGGCGGTATGAAACAGTTTCTCGAATGGCCGGAATCGGCGGCGCCGCGAATCACGCCCGGCCCACCGGCGCCGGCCGAGATTGCGCGCGTTCTTGGCGAAGCGGCATCAAGGGGAGCGGGCTGGGAGGAGCGCCGGAGAGCGGCACGGGCCGCCTATGAGACGGGCCACCGCCCTGCGGACACGGCGAGGCAGATGATTAGTTTCCTGGAGACGCTGTGAGGAGAGTTCAGAATTGAGAGTTGTCGGAAGGACATCGGACATGTCCCGGTTTGGCGTATACCTTTCCCTAACTCAAAACTCTTAACTCTCAACTCCTACTTCGGCTGTGCCTTGACGACTTGGGCGCTTGCTCCCAGGGTCTCGGCTGCAACTGCAGCACGGGCCTTTGCCAGATTTGCCTCGACCGTCGTGCTGTTCGGATCGAGCTCGTGGGCGCGGCTCAGAAGGGCAACTGACTCGTCGAATCGATTTTGGGGATAGACGGTGGCGGCCAGCAGATTGACCGCCGCCGGGTTGGCCGGCCGCGCAGTCGCGACGGTTCTGAGCGTGGCTTCGGCCTCAGCATATTTCCCGCGCCGAAGCTCCAGATATCCGGCCACGATCTCACCGTCACCGTCGGCGTCATGTTCGACGGCGTCGAGGACTCGCTGGCTCTCGGAGTACATCTCGTTGAGGGCGAGCGCCAGAGCGAGCCATCGCTGGAGGTTCGGATCGTCGAATCCACCCGCCACCGCTGTGCGGAGATGGCTCAGCGCCTCTGAGTTCCTACCCTTGCTGAGCAGCGCCTGACCGAGACGCGCCTCGAGCTGGGGATCGTTTGGGATGAGTTTCTCCGCTGCCTCGAGAGACTCGAGAGCGCCGTCGACATCTCCCTGCAAGAGGAGCAGCTCACCGTGCGCAAGCTGCACTTCGGGGAGCATCGGGTTTTCCGCCAACGCATTACCAAGCGCCGTGAGGGCCCGGTCGTTCTGGTGGAGGCGTGCCTCGAGCAGCCCGAGGGACGCCCATGCACGATCCGATGTCGGGTACTTCTCGGTCAACGACTTGAAGATATCCCGGGCCGCCGAGGCCTCGAAGGTCGCCATGTAGACCTCGCCCAGCCGCAGCTTGAGACCGATGTTGTCGGGTTGCAGCCCGAGGGCCGACTTGAGAGCGAACTCCGCCGACTGCCAATCGGCGGTTTCCATGGCGGCCTCCGCCATCAACTCGAGTGCGTAAGAGTTGTTCGGCGCCCGGTTGACCGCCTGGCGAACGAGGTCGAGCGCGGTTGTTGCGTCCCCCTCCTCGAGCAGTCGATTAGCGCGGAGAATCAGGTCCGGCACCGAGTAGCCGGTGTCCAATGCCCGGCCGCCGAGATCGGCGCCGCGCGAAAGACCGAGCCTGGTCGCCTCGTCATTACGGCCGAGAAGGCCGAGGATCCCGATCTTCAGCGGGATCAGACGTCCGTCCCTGGGGTAGGCTGCGAGCAGCCGGTCGACGTCGGCGAGGGCGCCTTCGAGGTCGGCGCCGGAGTCGGTGCGCTCGGTGATGCTGGCAATGGTGGCCTCGAGATCGGGCGGCGGCGCGCCGTCCGAATAGGAGGCTTCAAATGTGCTGCGCCGGGCGCGGTCGATGAGGTCGAGGAAATCCTGACTGTAGTACGAATCATCGAGGGCGAGGCTCGGGTCCTCGACCAGGGCGGCCCGGAGGTGGGTTTCGACCTCAGCCTCGTTACCGACGGCGAACAGGGTCCACGCAATCTGGACCTGGAGGCGTGCCCGGTGGTTGGCGTCCTCGGTCTCGGAGAGGGCTCGTGTGAAGAGCTCGACCGCGTTGGCGAACGAGCCCTGGCGGTAGGCTTCATTCCCGGCTTCCTCGCTCGGGGTGGCTTGCTGGGCGAGCACCGCGAGAGGTGCGAGAAGGAGCAGCGTAAGGACGCCGACGGCGAGACAATGGGTGGTTCTCCACATGTTCACACTCTAACCGTGCCCGTCCCTGTCGGCAAGGTAAGGGGGGGTTATTCGGGAGGAGCGACCGAAGGGACGACGAGGGCCGGGGCCGGGAGTCTCGGTATGACGATCGTCTTCTTGAACGGTGCGGTGCCGTCCCAACGTACGACCAGGTTGTGCTCCCCGGCGGCCGTCTTGTAGCGGATGAGGGGCACCGGGCCCAGGGCATTACCGTCGAGAAAGGCCACTCCGCCGGGAGGGGCGCGCTGTGAGTCGACGGTGACCGTGAGGAGACCAATTTCGAGAGTGAGGGAGATCGTCCTGGTGGAGGCCGTGACCTGGCGGGTCAGGGTCCGGGTCGGAAAATCCGGGAGCGAGAGCCTGAAGGTGTGGGCGCCCGGCCTCAAGGTGACCTCGCCGCCCTGCGTTCTGCCTTTGCCGAAGGGACGGCCGTCGATCGTCACCGAGGCAGGCGGGTCGACGATCAGGCGAACCCGCACCGGCACCGGGGTCGGCGTGGGTTCGGGCTCGGGCGTTTCGGTGGGTGTGGCCGTCTCGGTCGGGGTGTTGGTCGGGGTCGGGGTTGCGGTTGGCGTGGGGGTCGGGGTCGGTATCCAGGGCGCGCCCGCCTCGCCGAACACCAGGTCCTGGGCGTCTTTCGAGAAGTACAGAGTTGCTGAAGCCGCGACCAGCACGAGGAGCAGGGCGATAAAGATGACGAACACCGGGCTGCGCCGGTCCGACTCGTCTTCGACGGGTTCCGGCGTGCGGTGGAGCTTGGTGCTCTGTGGAGTCGACCTCGGGGTCCGGGTCGTCGATTGCGACCGCGGCGTCTCGACCCGCCGGGTTGGTGACTCGGCATCGTCTGGAGTTCGCGGGGCCATTCCCTTAATGGCGCGACGGATTACGCCGGTCGTGAGCTCCTTGGTGTTTCCGATGCCAGGGGCGGCACTGTCGGCGATGTGGCGCAGGTCGGCGAGAACCTCGTCGGCGTCTTGATACCGTTCGTCGGGTTCCTTGGCCATGCAGCGCCGGATCACGTTTTGGAGGGCCTCGGAACAGCGCTCATTTGCTTCCGATGGATAGTCCGGTTCCTCGTTGAGGATCTTGTACAGAACGTTGCTCAACGTGGCGCTCTCGAACGGCCGCACGTCCGTCACCAACTCGAAGGCGACAACCCCGAGCGCAAAGATGTCGGTCCGCGCATCGACCGGCCGGCCCTGGATCTGCTCGGGCGCGAGGTAACCGGCGGTTCCGAGCGCAATGCCAGTCTGGGTGAGATTGCTTGCCGCCATCACGGACTTGGCGATGCCGAAATCCATAATCTTGACGGTGCCGTCCTCGAGCACCCTGATGTTGGAGGGCTTGATGTCGCGGTGGACGATGCCCTTTTGATGCGCGAAGTGGAGTCCCTCGCAAACCTGGAGGAGGATGGAGACGATGGTCTCCTCGTCGGTGATGACTGCTGCCTTGAGGAGCTCATCGAGGTCGAAGCCGGACAGAAACTCCTGAACGATGTAGGGGGTATCGTCCACCATCCCGTAGTCGAAAACAAGGGTGATGTTCCGGTGGACCAGGTTGCCGACGAACTGGGCTTCCAGCTGAAATCGCTGGCGGACCTCGTCGTCCGGGGTGGCGCACAGCTTGATTGCCACCTTGCGCTTGATGAATGGATCCCACGCCTTGTAGATGATGCCGAAACCGCCGACGGCGATCTGCTCGATCACCTCGTACTTGCCGATCATCTCGGGGACACCCATGGCCGATACTGTAGCTGAACCACCCCGGATGCGCTACAGGCGAGGCGTTGCGCCCGCATCCAGTCTCTCCATCGGTATCGCTATCGCAATCGCTATCGGTATCGAAACCTCAGATCGGTGGCGTCCATTTCGATAGCGATAGCGATCCCGACAGCGATTGTCGCCCCGTCCGTGATTCCTCGGTGCCTTGGCGATGAATCGGGTGGGCCGGCGAAAAATCCGAAATCCGAAATCCGAAATTCCGTGGGAAGTGGGTGGATCTGCGTCAATCTGAGTGATCTGCGGGCGTCTTTGGGCGCGCGATGGCAAATCCGAAATTCGAAATCCTACCGCGTGGTTGGGCGGGGAAGCTCATGCGATGAGCTAATACCTAATACCTAACACCTAATACCTATTCACCCGCGTGCGCCAGAAAGAAGCTCAGCTCCTCGAGGTAGACCTTGAGATCCACGGTCTTCACCAGAACGGTGTCGGGCGCTCGCAACCTGATGGGAGCGAAGTTGAGAATCGTTCGGAGGCCGGCGTCTACCATGCGGTCGCACACCCCCTGCGCGGCGGCGGCCGGAGTGGTGATGATCCCGATCTCCACCTGCCTCTGAGAGACAATCTCCGGCAAGCGCTCCGCATCCTCGACGAGCAGCCCGGCGGGAGTCGGGTCGCCGGTGCGCGATGGATCCGAGTCGAGCACCGCCACGACGAGGAAGTTCCCACCCGAGAATCCGGAGTAGTGGCACAGGGCGCTTCCCAGATTTCCTGCGCCCACGATCACGAGCCGGCGCTCGCGGTCGAGGCCGAGGATTTCGATCACGTATTGGCGGAGCTCGCGAACGTTGTACCCGACGCCGCGCACGCCGAACTCTCCAAAGTACGCGAGGTCCTTTCGAATCTGGGCCGAGTTGAGATTGAAGCGTTTCGCCAATTGCTGGCTGGATACCGTCTCAACGCCGGCATTCAGGAGTTGGTCAACGCAGCGCAGGTAGATCGAAAGCCGGGAAATCGTGAGCTCGGAAATATTGGCGGTGTCGATGTGCCGCTTGTACGCAACCATGGCCTACCTCACAAGGCTGAGAATCGCAGCCTGAGCCGCTTCCAAAATTGGGGTTGGGTAGATTCCGAGAAGCAGAACCCCGAGCGCTGCGACCGCCGCCGCCGCTCCGATCGGCAGGGAGGGGACGAACTTCGGTTCGCGACGCGGCAAGGGCTGCATATACATGGCGTACACCACCCGCAGGTAGTAGAAAGCCGAAATCAGTGAGTTGACCACGCCGATCACCGCGAGCCACACGAAGCCCTGGTTGACGGCGGCACGGAAGACAACGAACTTGGCAGTGAACCCCACGAAAGGTGGGATGCCGGCGAGGGAAAAGAGACATATGGTGAGAGCAAGGGCGACAATCGGCCGTTTGTATCCCTGACCCCTGAGGTCGGCGATGAGATGCGGTCTATCCTCACGCTCCGACAGCATTGCGATCGATGCGAAGGCGCCCATATTCATCAGGGTGTAGGCCACGAGGTATACCAGGACCGCCGCGCCGCCATCGACTCCTGCAACGATCACGGCGACAAGGGCGTAACCCATGTGGGCGATCCCGGAGTAGGCGAGCATGCGTTTCACGTCGCTTTGCACGATCGCGACGACATTGCCGAGGGTTTGCGAGGCAACGGCGACCACGGCGGCGGCCATCACCCATTGTCCAGAGATGTGGAGGAGGTCCATGCCGTCGACGAGCCGCAGGAGGACGATCAGGGCCGCGCCCTTCGGTACGACCGCCAGAAAGGCAGTCACGGGAGTCGGCCCTCCCTGGTAGACATCGGGCGCCCAGGCGTGGAAAGGCACGAGCGCGAGCTTGAAGGCCAGACCGCCGAAGATCATGGCGAAGCCGACCGCGACGAGAGGGTTCAAGCTGCCGGACGAGGCGATCCGAGATCCGATCACCGCGAGGTCGGTGCTGGCCGTGGCGCCGTAGAGCAGGGCGATTCCGTAGACCACGAACGCGGATGCAAAGGCGCCGACGACAAAGTACTTCAACCCGGCCTCGATGCTGACCTGGTTGCGGCGCAGGAAGGCGTTGAGGACGTAGAGAGGGATCGACAACAGCTCGAGGCCAAGGAAGAGCGGCAGCAGGTTGACCGAGCTCGCCATCACCATCGCGCCCACCGCGGCGAGCAGGATCAAGGCATAGAACTCGCCAACCTCGGACCCGGTGCGACGCAGGAACGGACCGGCCATCAAGAAGGTGAGAATGACTGCGACGAGGATGTAGATGTCGACGAAGGCGGCGAGCTCGTCGATCTGCAACATTCCCGCCCAGACCGCTCCGGGGAGCTCGAAATGCAGCCGCGCCCAGATGGCGACGATGACGCCGAGGATGGCCAACCCCGAGAAGTACCTTCTCAGACCCGGCAAGAACGCCTCGACAATCAAGAGCACTCCCGCGGCAATCGTCAGGATGATCTCCGGCGCGATGGCGATGAGGTCGGCGTGAGTCGGTGTCAACACTGTTCCGCCGCCCCTTTCATCGTGCCAGGAGGAGGCGTACGGCAGCCTCCATGGGATTCAGGAAGGTGTTCGGATAGACTCCGATCCAGACGATGAACACGAGCAGGGGCGCCACCACCACCAGCTCGCGCAGGCTGAGGTCGGACAGTCCCTGGTTCTTCGGGTTGTCGAGCGGACCCCAGAACACCCGCTCGACCATCCAAAGCATGTATACCGCGCCGAGGATGATCCCAAGCCCTCCCAGAACCACCGCGACTGGGTAGACCGACCAGGCGCCGGCGAGGATCAGGAACTCGCCGACGAAACCGTTGAGCCCGGGCAGACCGATCGAAGCCAAGGTGACCAGGAGGAAGACCCCGGTGAAGACGGGCATCACCGTTGCAAGGCCTCCGAAATCGGCGATGAGTCGGGTGTGGGCGCGCTCGTAAATCATCCCGACCAGGAGGAAGAGCGCGCCGGTCGCCAAGCCGTGGTTGACCATCTGCAGCACGGCGCCCTCGGTCGATGCCTGGGTGCCGGCGGCGAGGCCGAGCATCACGAAGCCCATGTGGCTGACGGATGAGTAGGCAACCAACTTCTTGATGTCGGGCTGGACCATGGCCACCAGCGCTCCGTAGATGATGCCGATGACCGCGAGCACCATTATCAACGGGACGAAGACATCCCAGGCGTCGGGAAGAAGGGCGCGGTTGAATCGCAGAAAGCCGTAGGCGCCCATCTTGAGCAACACGCCGGCGAGGATGACCGAACCCGTTGTCGGAGCTTCGACGTGAGCGTCGGGCAGCCAGGTGTGGAATGGAAAGATCGGTACCTTGATGGCAAAGGCGAGCGCGAAGGCGGCGAAGACGAGCAGTCCGGGGGCCAGCCATCCACCGCTGACCGAGAGCAGCGGTGCGGTTTGGAGGAAGTCGAGGTAGTTGTATGACCAGACTCCGGTCTGCTGGTGATGGAACCACGCCAGGTAAAGGATGGCGACGAGCATGAACACCGAACCGACCATGGTGAAGATGAAGAACTTTACCGCCGCGTAGATGCGGCGCGGGCCGCCCCAGACACCGATAATGAAGTACATCGGGATCAAGGTGATTTCCCAGAAGATGTAGAAGAGAAACAGGTCGAGAGAGACGAAGGTGCCGATCAATCCCGTCGTGAGCACCAGGAAGGCGATGTGGAGTGACTTGATGTGCTCGCTGTCGAAGGACCATGCGGCGAGAACTACTATGGGCAGCAGCAGGGTCGTCAGGAGCACGAGGAGGAGCGATATCCCGTCCAGACCGACGTGAAGGCTGATCCCGAACTGGGGAATCCACGGATGCAGGTCGACGAATTGGAAGCCTGGATCGTCGGGGTTGAAGCCGGTCCACAGGCGGGTCGAGACGCCAAGAATCGCCATCGATCCGATCAGAGTGACGACCCGGTGAACCTGTTTCCAATGCTTCGGAATCGGCAGGAGAAGGACCGCGAAGATCGTCGGTGCGAGGGTGACGAAGAGCAGGAGGTGCTGGTCCAAGCTAAACCTCCATCACCACATGAACGCCGCGAGAGCGAAGACCGCCAGGGCCACCGCCAACGCGTAGTTGCGGACGTTGCCGGTGGTCGTAAAGCGCATGAGATCGCCCGTGAGCTCGACGGTGAAAGCGGTGCCGTTGACAAAGAAGGTATCGATGATCAGCTCGTCGATCACCTTCCAGCAGAAGATCGCAAATCGATGGATGGGGGTCACGATGAGGGCATCGTAGATGTCGTCGACCCAGTACTTTTCGAGCAGCAGCTTGTGGACCATCGGCCAACGCTCGGCGAGTTGGCGAGGAAGTGCAAACGCCTGCTGCCCGAGATAAAAGCGGCGGGCAATGACGATGCCGAAAACGGCCACCGCCACCGATACCACCACCAGGACCCACTCGGTACCCAAGCTGACGGCGTGCTCGCCGTGGCCGGTACCGGCGGCGACACCGTGGGCGGTCGCCGAGATCGGCAGGATCACCGGGTGGAGGAAGCGCTCGATCAGGTTGAGGCCGCTCTTCCCAAAGAGCTGTCCGGGAAAGCCGATAAACCCGCCGACGATCGAGAGGATGCCGAGAATGACCAGGGGACCGGTCATGCTCGGCGG
This sequence comes from Deltaproteobacteria bacterium, assembly GCA_049188105.1. Lineage (GTDB taxonomy): Bacteria > Acidobacteriota > Thermoanaerobaculia > Thermoanaerobaculales > Sulfomarinibacteraceae > Sulfomarinibacter. The sequence continues at coordinate 16,314 of JAIVTZ010000001.1, forward strand.
TGATTCGTGGAGGTGACGCTCGGTTTCCTCGGATCCTCTGAACGACCCGTGAAACGTCATGTACACCACCCGGAACATGTAGAAGGCGGTGAGCAGCGCTCCCGCGAGACCGAGGAACCACAGGAGCTGATAGGTGGCGCCGAAGCCGTTGAGGTTGGCGGCCCCGGCTTCGTATGCCTTCGCCAGGATCTCGTCCTTGGAGAAGAAGCCGGCAAAGATCGGAATTCCGGAGATCGCCAAGGTGGCGGCGAGGAATGTCCAGTACGTGGTCGGCATGTGCTTTCGAAGCCCGCCCATCGTGCGCATGTCCTGCTCCCCACCGCAGGCATGGATGACCGATCCGGACCCCAGGAAGAGGCATGCCTTGAAGAAGGCGTGGGTCACGACGTGGAAGATGGCAGCCGCGAACGCGCCGACACCGGCGCCGAGGAACATGTAGCCGAGCTGGGACACCGTCGAGTAGGCGAGGACCTTCTTGATGTCGTTCTGCACCAGACCGATGGTGGCGGCGAAGATCGCGGTGACGCCGCCGACCACGGCGACTGTGAGCATCGCGGTCGGACTGATCCTATAGAAGACGTTGGCCCGGACCACCATGTAGACGCCGGCCGTGACCATGGTCGCGGCGTGGATCAGGGCCGAGACCGGCGTCGGGCCGGCCATCGCGTCGGGCAACCAGACGTAGAGTGGGATCTGCGCGGACTTGCCGATCGCGCCGATGAAGAGCAGGAGCCCGATGACGGTGGCCGCACCGGCGAATTGATCCGGGTGTTGAGCGGCCGCTGGGAAGATCTCGGTGAACTCGGTGCTGTGGAACCAGGCGATGGTCGCGAAAATGGCGAGGAGGAACCCGAGGTCGCCGATGCGATTGACGATGAAGGCCTTCTTGCCCGCGGCCGCGCACCACTTCTTTTCGTAGTAGTAGCCGATCAGGAGGTAGGAGCACAGCCCGACGCCCTCCCAGCCGACGAACATGACCGGCAAATTCGAGCCGAGAACCAGCAGCAGCATGGAGAACATGAACAGATTGAGGTAGGCGAAGTAGCGGGCGTAACCGGCGTCGGTCTCCGAGTGCATGTAGCCGATCGAGTAGACGTGGATGAGAAAGCCGACGAAGGTGACGAAGGCCGTCATCACCGCCGACAGCGGGTCGAGCTGGAGCGAGGCGTTGACGTTGACGGCGCCGGCCGAGATCCAGGTGAAGTAGGGCTCGACGATGACCTCGGCGGGCTGGTGCAGGTATTCCCACAGCGCGACAAAGGTCGCGACCGTGGCGGCGCCGACCGACCCGACGCCGACCAGAGTCACCGCGCTCTTGGGCGCGCGGAGAACGCCGAGGGCGAGGTTGAGCACTGCGCCCGCCAGGCAGATGATCGGAATCAGCCACAGTGAGCCGAGCATCACCTAGCCCGCCTTCTCGCCGGGTGTCTACTGCGGGCGGCAAATGGCAGCGATCTGTCGTGTTTTTCGCAAATTGTGCTCCTCAACGTAGTTCGACTACGCCTGCGTCGCTCAATTCGCGAAAAACCCAACATCTCACTACCCTTTGCCGCCCTCGTCACGAAACCCGGTGAGAAGACCGGGCTGGCCCTACCAGCGGAGGATGTTCGCACGATCCACATCGATCGATCCTTTGAGGCGGTGGAGGACAATGAACAGCGCCAGACCCACCGCCGCCTCGGCTGCCGCCACCGCGATCACGAAGAAGATAAAGACCTGCCCGTCGAGCGCCGCAGCCGCCGTGGCGTGGTCGGAGGCAAAGCGGAAGGCAAAGGCCGCGAAGGCCAGGTTGGCCGAGTTGAGCATGATCTCCAGGGACAGGAAGATGGCGATGCCGTTGCGCCGCAGGAGGACCCCCAGGGTGCCGATGGCGAAGAGCACCGCCGACAGGGCAAGCACCCAGGTGTAGGGAATGGCAACCGCCTCCACGGGAGTCATTCCTCCTCTCTCTTTCCGAGATAGAAGGCGCCCACGATCGCCGCCACCAGCAGCAGGGTGATGAACTCGAAGGCGAACAGGTGGGAGCTCATGAGGGCGCGTCCGATCGGGATGGCGGTCCCGGTATCGACGGCGCCCGGCAGAACCCCGCCCTCGAGCGGCCGAAGGAGCCCGGCGATGACCAGCACGATGCCGCCGATTCCGGCGGCCACGAGGGTGCCGAGGAGGGCCTGGATCGGACGACCGCTGCCGAAAGCCTCGATTCTGCGGATGTTCAGCAGCATGATCACGAATAGGAACAAGACCAGGATCGCGCCCGAGTAGACGATGATCTGAACGGCGGCCAGGAAATCCATGCCGAGGATGGCGAAGATCGCGGCCATCGCGAAGAACATCACCACCAGCGAAAGAAGGTTCGTCGTGGGGTTTCTCGGCACCACGGTGAGCACCGCGAAAATCACTGCGATGGCCGCTGCCACGAGGAAGACGATGGTGACCACCACGCTCCTCCTACATGTATCCCAGGGCCATGGCGACCCCGACCCACAGGAAGTTGAGGACCGCCAACGGGATCATCACCTTCCACCCCAATGCCATGAGCTGGTCGTAGCGGAAGCGGGGGAGGGTCCACCTCACCCAGACGAAGAACCACAGCAGCGTCGCGACCTTGATCGAGAAGACAGCCATCGCGAGCAGCGCCCCGGCCCACCCATCGAAGGGGATATCGATCCAGGGGAGGTTCCAGCCGCCGAGGAAGAGAACGGTGATGAGCGCTGCCGCCACGGTCATGTGAAGGTACTCGCTCATGTAAAAAGCCGCGAATCGGATCGACGAGTACTCGGTGTGGTATCCGGCGACCAGCTCGGAATCCGCCTCGGGGAGATCGAACGGGAGGCGGTTGGTTTCGGCAAAGACCGCGACCATGAAGGTGATGGCGCCGATGGGCTGCAGAAGGAGGTTCCAGTGGGGCAGGAAACCCATCCAGACGCCGCTCTGGGCATCGACGATCTGCTGTAAATGCAACGACCCGGCGCTCATCAGGACGCCGACGATCGATATCGTCATCGCGAGCTCGTAGGAGATCGCCTGCGCCGAGGCCCTGATCCCCCCCATGAGCGCATATTTGTTGTCGGACGACCACCCAGCGAGCAGCACTGAGTACACACCGAGCGAGGCGATGGCGAAGATATAGAGGAGGCCGATGTTCAGGTCGGGCGCGACGATCAAACCGTTGACCGCGTGCCCGAAGAGCTCGAGACCGGTATCGTTTCCAATCGGTATCGCGATGAAGGTGCTGAGGGCGACGACCACCGCGATGACGGGCGCCAGTATGTAGAGCAACGGCTTGACCCCGGCCGGGGTGATGACCTCCTTGGTCAGCAGCTTGACGACGTCGATGACCGGTTGAAACAGTCCGAATGGACCGACGCGATTGGGGCCGAGGCGATCCTGGATGAGGGCCGATCCGCGCCGCTCCACCCACACCATGATCGGGACCGTGGTCAACAGCACGATCATCCCGAAGGCCAGCTTGAGGCCGATGACGACGAGGTCAACCCACACCGCGGGCCTCCTCGTGGACCGGCATTCCAGGCTCGGTCATGAGTCTGCCGAAGGTCATCCCGGCGAAGGCCCCGACCTCCGCGGCCATCTCGGCGAAGAGAACCCGGGGTGACAACACTCGCCCCTGCTCGTGGCCGAGATGACGGGCGAGGTTGTGGAGCACCTCCCACGGCGGACGAGCCTGCCCGGCCGGCGGCATCGCCCGGCGCGCCAACTGCACGATTCCGGTCGATGAGGTGTAGGTGCCCTCGGTCTCAGCCCAGGACGCCAGGGGAAGGACCAGCGAAGCGGCATCGGCGATCGGAGTCCTACGGCAGGCCATGACGGCGGTCGGCCGTCCTGCGGCCGCCGCGGCCGCGGCCTCGGTCTCGAGCCACGGGTGGGCGTGCGCATCGAGGATGAGAAGCGGACCGTCTCCGTCTCGGACGTAGGACTCCAGGGCGGTGGCATCCACCGTGGCCAATCCGAGATGGCGCGCGCCGGTGCTGTTGGGGTGGGCGTCGACACCGTCGATCCACTCGCCTCGCGCGTTCTTTATACGTCGTTGTTCACCGGTGTGGACGGGCACCACGACCATCATCCCCGCGCTTTCCTGAAGGGTGCGTTTGACCGAGTAGAGCGCCTCGTTGCTGAAGTTGGCGGAGGCCACGACGAGCGGTTTCGGTGCGCCCCGCAGGAGCTCGGCGAGGGTGGCGAGTGCGGCCTCCCACGAGATCGCGCGTTCGCCGTCCTCGGTCCGTTGCATCGGGGCGTCGACCTCACGGCTGTTGAGACCGTCGGCGAGGAACCGCCCGTAATCGCACATCCACCACCCGTTGATCTCGGCGTTGGCGCGCGGAACGAAGCGATGGATCACGCCGTCGAGGTGTCCGAGGTGGACGTTGCAGCCGATGCTGCAGCCGGGGCACACGGTATCGGTCTCCTCGAGGTGCCACACGCGGGCGCGGAAGCGGAACTCCTTCACCGTCAGCGCGCCGACGGGACAGACGTCGGCCACGCACGCGGACCACGGATTGTCGAGAGGGGCGCCGTCGAAGGTGTCGATGTAGGAGTGGTTGCCGCGGGACTTCATCGCGAGGTCGGCGGTCTCCGATATCTCCGTGGTAAACCGTATGCAGCGGGTGCAGTGGATGCATCGATTCTGGTTCTGGATGACGTGAGGCCCGATCTCCCTCCGCTCGTAGCCCGGGAAGGTGCGTCGCCCGTCGATCATGTGGGTGCTGTCGAGCCCGTGCTCCACCGAGTAATCCTGGAGCCCGCACTCGCCGGCCTGGTCGCACACAGGGCAGTCCAGAGGGTGATTTTCGAGCAGAAACTCCATCACCGCAGCTCGAGCTTCGCGCACCCTTTCCGAACCGGTGAGAATCACCATGTCTTCCTGCACCGTTGTGGAGCATGCGGTGACGAGACGCGGCATGCCCTCGATCTCGACGAAACAGATTCGGCACTGACCGACCACGCTGAGTCCGGGGTGGTAGCAGTAGGTGGGGATTTCGATGCCTGCCTTGAGAGCCGCCTCGACGATGTAGGTCCCCTCGGCCACGGTCACAGATTTCCCATCGATCGTCACGGTGATCATCAGCCCGCCTCCTCGACCTCGAAGAGGGCGTGATCGGAGCGAACCGGTAGGACCGGGAGGTGTGTGATCGCACGTTTCTCCGCTGTCGCGATTGCCGCTTCGAACTCGTCGCCGAAGTGCTCGAGAAAGCTCGAGATGGGGAGGCAGAAGGCATCCCCGAGGGGGCAGATCGTCATGCCCTGGCTGGCGAAGCGGGCGATCCGGTGCAGGGTCTCGATGTCTTTTGTTCGTCCCTGTCCACGACGGATCCGACGCACCACGTCGAGCGCCCAGTCCGAGCCTTCACGGCACGGGGTGCACTGGCCGCAGGACTCGTGGGCGTAGAAGGTCAGGAGGTTTTCGAGCGCCCACACCATGTCGACCGTATCGTCCATGACGATGACCCCGCCCGAGCCCATCATCGAACCGGCCTTCGCCACCGACTCGAAGTCGGCGGGGGTGTCGATGCGGTCGGCGGGGAGGATCGGCGCCGACGACCCACCGGGGATGAAGGCCTTGAGCTTGCGGCCACCGCGAACACCGCCGCAGAACTCTTCGATGATCACGCGGAAGGTGGTGCCCATGGGGGCTTCATACACGCCGGGACGTTCGACGTGGCCGGAAACGCAGAACAGCTTGGTGCCGGTGCTGCGTTCGGTGCCAATGGTGGCAAACCAGGCGCCTCCTCGCTCGATGATGTGGGGAATGCAGGCCAGGGTCTCGACATTGTTGACAACCGTCGGGCAGGAGAAGACACCGACCACGGCGGGGAAGGGCGGCTTGAGGCGTGGAAGCCCCCTCTTGCCCTCGATGGACTCGATGAGAGCCGTCTCCTCTCCGCAGATGTAGGCGCCGGCGCCGCGGTGGATATGGACCTCGAGATCGTAGCCGCTGCCAACGATGTCCTTCCCGAGATAGTGCTTGCGCCGAGCCTCGGCGATCGCTTGTTCGAGGATCTCGGTCTCGCGCACGAACTCACCGCGAATGTAGATGTACGCCGTGTGGGCGTCGATGGCATACGACGCGATGGCGATTCCCTCGAGCACCATGTGGGGGTCGACCAGGATCAGCTCGCGGTCCTTGAAGGTGCCCGGCTCCGACTCGTCGGCGTTGCAGATCATGTACTTGGGTTTTGGCAGATCCTTGGGGACGAAGCTCCACTTGACGCCGGCCGGGAAACCCGCGCCCCCTCGGCCGCGAACCCCGGACGCCTTGACCTCGTCGATGACCTCCGCCGGGTCCATCGCCAGCGCCTTGGCGAGGGCCTTGTAGCCCCCGCGCTCGAGATAGGAGGCGAGAGATCTGGAGTTCTTGACTCCCCGCGCCCGGAGCAGAATCGGTTCCATCGTCATCCGCCGAGCCCGTCGAGTATTTCGTCCAGACTGTCGGGAGTCAGGTTGGTGTAATAGTCATTGTTGATCTGAACCACCGGCGCCTCACCGCATGCGCCCAGACATTGCACATCGACGAGGGTGAAGCGGCCGTCGGGTGTCGTTTCCCCGAAATCGATGCCGAGCTTCTCCTTGAGATGCTCGACAAGCCCCGAGGTGCCGCACAGTTGACACGAGAGGGTGGTGCACACCTGCAGGAGGTACTTTCCCGGGGGACGCCGCTGGTACATCGTGTAGAAGCTGGCGACGCTTTCGACGAATACCGGCGAGAGATCGAGTCGCTGACCCACGGCTCGCATGACGCCGGCCGAAAGCCATCCCCATCGCTCCTGGCTGAGCCACAGAATCGGGAGCAGCGCGGCGTCGCTTTCCGGATACCGCTTCAGGATCTCCTTGATTTCGGACTCCATGCCCTCGTCGAAGGTCGGGTTCTCGACCGCATCGACGGTGGCGACGACGAGCGGAGGGGTGAGCGCCTCAGTCATTCGCACTGCCCGTTCCAGCGGCGGGAAGCCGGCGCCGACCCCAGTCGAAGACGCCCTTACGCCACAGGTAGATATAGGTGACAGCGAGGAGGGCGAGAAAGGCCAGCATTTCCCACAGCGGGTACATCGAGCCGCCGCTGCCGAGCGCGCGGTAGTTGATGGCCCAGGGGTAGAGGAAGGCGACCTCGACGTCGAGAACGACGAAAACCAACGCTACGAGGTAGAATTTGACCGAAATGCGCTTGTTCGCCCGGTCGAGGAGGGGCACACCAGACTCGTAGCTTTCGGTCTTGGCTCTGGAAGGTTGGCGGGTGCGCTGACCGAGTACCACCGCAGAGCCGAGGAGGACGGCTGTGAAAACGCCGGCAACAACCAGCGCGATGATCACCGGTAGGAACTGATCAGCCATGGGAATTCCTCAGCATCTTCAACTCTTCCGACGGAATCCTAACCGGGCTGCTGGGAAAGTCAAACCGATATGGGCCCGAGCCCGGAAGAAACACGCGAGTTTCTCAGGGGAGCGGATGGCTGGTACTAGGCATGCGATCGAGCGCCGAAGGCGCGATAGATCCATAGCCTGGGGCGTCAGCCCCAGGCTATGAATATTTCGCCGCTTCGCGGCTGGCC
>JAIVTZ010000001.1:23884-36718 GCA_049188105.1 Deltaproteobacteria bacterium
GGCTGGTACTAGTGCACCCCGCCACAATTGGCGGGGTATTCGATCGCCGATGCATCCTTCCTGCCTGTGCTTCGCTTCCTCTACATACGGCGAGTATTTATCGGTCGCGAAGCAAAGGCAGGAAGGCGCCTCGACGTCCTCGATACTACCCGCCAATTGTGGCGGGGTGCACTAGGCATGCGATCGAGCGCCGCTTCGCGGCTGGCCCGAAGAATCAGAAAGAAAAACACGGGAGGATCTCATAAGAGCGGTTTAGTTGGGGTGTCAGGATTCTTCCGGTAGGAGTCGATCTCTCACGGCAACTCCTGCGGTCGCCAGCGAGACGGCAATCAGTAAATAGGCTGCGGTGGCCACGCTGCCCGGCAACGGCGTGTCGATAAAGAATCCGGCCCCCATCAGAAGCGCGGGAATGACGGCGCCGATCGCCGTCAACCAGGCCCAGCGTCGTCTTCGGCTGGCCAGACCCACCGCTGCGCCGCCAAACCCTGCGAGGGCAGGAAGATACAGCGTCGTCGATCGTCGAATCGATTCGTCGAGCACCTCGATCCGCTCGTCGATGGTGAGGCCGTCGCCGGCGAGGGCCTCAGCTTCGGCGTTGATTCGTTGATCCTCGACGGCGTCGAGCTTTTGCACCGCCATCGTGATCACGAGGGCGATGACGGCGGCGAGGAAGAGATCGGGAGTCACCCGGCGGAGCCAGTCTTTCATCGTCTCATCACCCTTTCTCGAACTCCACCCGTTCCAGTATCGCATCAACCACGGGGGTCCATCTGTGATTTGTGTTACGGCGGTTCGCCGGTTACCGTTTAGCCAGCACTCTGCTATCCTCCGCCGCGATAGCCGACCCGATCGGCGGCCCCGGGAGCGCCCATGCAACACGAGCTCATCCTCATCCTCGATTTCGGTTCACAGTACACGCAGCTCATCGCCCGCCGGCTTCGCGAGCTCGGCGTCAAGACGGTGATCAAGCGCGGCGACCTCCCAGCACGGGATATCCGGGAGGCGGCGCCGATCGCCGTGGTGCTCTCGGGCGGCCCGGCAAGCGTCTTCGAAGACGGTGCGCTTCAGGTGGATCCGGTGGTCTTCGACCTCGGCGTGCCGGTGCTCGGCATTTGCTACGGGCACCACCTCATGGCCCGCGACCTGGGCGGCGAGGTCCGGTCGTCGGATCGACGTGAGTACGGGTTGGCCGAGCTCGAGGTGGTTGGGGAGGGGCCGGTATTCCGAGGCGCTCCGCGGCGACAACCGGTGTGGATGAGCCACGGGGATCTGGTGGCCGAGCTGCCGGCGGGTTTCGAGATTCTGGCGAAGACGCCGACCACGGCGGTGGCGGCGATGTACGATCCGGACCGCCGCTTTGTCGGCCTCCAGTTCCACCCCGAGGTCCGGCACACCCGCCACGGAACCGAAATTCTCGAGCACTTCATCGAGCTCGCCGGCGCCCGCGGTGACTGGAACCCGGCCGCCATCCGCCATGAGCTCGTCGCCGACCTCGAGCGTTCCGTCCCCGAGGGCAGGGTGATCTGCGGCGTATCGGGCGGTGTCGACTCGTCGGTGACGGCGATCCTGCTGCGCGAGGCCGTCGGCGATCGTCTGGTGCCGATCTTCGTCGACACCGGGCTTCTGCGAAAGAACGAAGGCGACGCGGTTGTGCGTCGTTTCGCCGAGTTCGGGCTCGATCTCGACCGGGTCGATGCCTCCCAACGCTTCTTCTCGGCGCTTTCAGGCGTCGAAGACCCGGAGGAGAAACGCCGGATCATCGGTCGTGAGTTTGTCGCGGTCTTCGAGGAGGAGGCGGCGCGCTTTCCGGATGCCCGGTATCTGGCTCAGGGAACGTTGTACCCCGACGTCATCGAGTCGTCCGGGGTTCGCGGGACCGCGGCGGTCATCAAGACCCACCACAACGTCGGAGGACTGCCCGAGAGACTCGGCCTCGAGCTCGTCGAGCCCTTGCGCGACCTCTTCAAGGACGAGGCCCGAATGGTGGGGGAGGAGCTGGGTCTGCCACACGACTTCGTGTGGCGGCACCCGTTTCCCGGGCCCGGGCTGGCGGTGCGCATCCTCGGTGCGGTCGACCCGGTCCGCGTCCGGACGCTCCAGGACGCTGACGCCATCCTCATCGAGGAGATCCGGGCGGACGGTCTCTATGACGAGATCTCACAGGCGCTGTGCGTGCTGCTGCCGGTGAAGAGCGTCGGCGTGATGGGGGACTCCCGGACCTACGAGAATGTGCTTGCAATACGGGCGGTAACCACCACCGACTTCATGACCGCCGACTGGTACCGCTTCCCGCCCGAGACCCTCGATCGGATCGCCCGTCGCGTGGTCAACGAGGTCGCGGGGATCAACCGGGTGGTCTACGACGTGACGTCGAAGCCGCCGGGCACGATCGAGTGGGAGTAGCAGCACGAATTCGGAATTCGGAATCCGGAATGCCGCCCGCCCATCCCCTGAAGACAGTTTTGAGTTCTCAGTTTTGAGTTTTGAGTTGCGGCCCATCGCCCCGAGATTCAACGATGGGCGGGGGATAACTCAAAACTAAAAACTCAACACTCAAAACTCCGGTAGGACGGGTCGGTGGTGCGTCGTATTTCGGCAACGCGTTGCCCGGCACGGTTACTGTAGCTCTTCCTCGGCGGTGCCTCCCGTCCGAATCGAGTTCGCCTGGTCGTCGTCGCGACGGCAGCCCGTCCCGAATTTGCGCGAGACGAATCCCACGATCAGCGCCGACGCCGCGGCGCCGCCTGCGCCCACACAGGCGAAGCACGAGGAGCACGGAGCGCCCGCACAGACGAAGGACGGCAGATAGGCCGAGAGGCCCGCCGAAACGCCCACCAGCCCGGCCACGATGTTAACTCGCCTGCTTGCCATAGTAGATCGCCTCGGTTTGGCAGACGCCCTGGCACAGCCGGCATGGCATGCAGGACAGCTGGTTGATGGTGGTTTTGCCCTCTGTGTCGATGGCCCAGGTGGGACATACCTTCGAGCATTCGCCGCAGTTGGTGCACTTGGTCTGGTCGATGCGGATCCTGCGCCCGAACTTCAAGCCGATACGATTGGACAGGGCATCCAGCGCGCCGATGGGACACAAGAAATTGCAGTAGGCGCGGCCGCCCTTGGCAAAGACGCCGAGGAAAAGGAGCAGGCCGAGATTCACCACGCCCTGAAACCTCAGGAAATACGTCAGGTCGCCCGCGGAGAAGGGCGCGGCGAACAACCTTGGCACGGCGGCGAAGTTGCAGTAGTTGCAGCACAGGCTGCCGATCCCGATGGCCGGCGCGATGAGGTAGACCGACAGGTAGGCGTAACGGAACGAGGGCGCCGGGGTCTTCGAGAAGTCGAGCTTGAGCGAGGACGGGACGAGACGGCTGGCGAGCTCGAGAGGGCTGGCCACGGGGCACAGGTGGCTGCACCAGTACCTGCCGAAGGCCAGAGTGGTGGCCAGTATCGCCACCACCAGCGCGACCCCCATATAGCTGCGGACAAAGCCCATGAGAAAGGCCGCCATGGTCGTGCCCTCGCGCCAGACAAAGAACATCCGCGGGCACCAGCGCCCACAGAAGTTCACGTCCCCCGTGAGCTGGACGATGGCCGCCAGCGGCGGCAGAAAGAGGATGATCCCCACCACCAGGATCAGGTTTCGGTACCGGGCCCAGAAGGAGGTCGCCCGTGGGCTGCCGTTTTCAGCCTTCATGGTGGTGGCCCTCCCCGCCGCCGATGAACACCGGGATCCGGAGGACCGATCTGTCGGTGGCGGTGTCGTAGAAGGTCACGTTGTACTTTCCAGCGGTCAGGGACTCGGGTGGTCGAATCACCACCCACACGGTGAACCGGTCCTTCGGCTTGAGGCCGGTCAGAGTCTGATCGTTGAAGTGGGGGCGGTGCCGCAGACCCAGATCCACGACCGGATCGGAGCCGTACACGTCGTAGGACGGCGCGGGTTCTCCCTCCACCACCACCCGGGCGTTACCCTGGTACGGCGGCAGGATCGTGCCGGTCAGCACCAGGGTGTAGCGGTCCTTGCCGGCGGGCAGATGGACCGGGTGGATTGCCCGCCCCCCCTTGACCGAGACCATCCCCATGGCGTGGGCTGAATCCCCGGGCCGGTACCAGGCGGCGGTACCACACAGGGCCGCCGCGAATACGAACACCAGAATTCGTTTCATTGCTCTACTCCAGTTCAGCTAAGACGGAACGGGGACGCATCACGACTCCATCCCGTGGGTCAGAAATTGAAAACGAAGCGCGCGAGAGCGTATCTGGGGGCGGCCGGGGAGTATCGATGGCCGCCGTAGAGGTCCTTCTGCGCCTCCACCGCGTAACGTTGGTCGAACAGGTTCTGGATGATCAGCGCCACCTCGAAGCGGCGCGTCTGGTAGCCCACGGTCAGGTCCGTCACGAGATCGTAGCCCTCGTACATCTCGGTGTTGGCGTTGTCCATCCAGTACTCGCCCCAGGTGTTGGCCGTGGCCCGCAGGTACGCCCCCGATCGGTGCATGTAGCCCGCGAAGAGCGAGTAGTAGTGTTTCGGGATGTAGGGCAGGGCGTTGCCGCTGCGGTCGATGTTGCGACCGAACGCCGGCTCGGAGAACTCCTTGAAGGTGTAATCCGAGTACGTGTAGCTGCCGCCCAACGACGCGCCGAGCCACGGCGTCCAGGTGAGCGCCACCTCCACGCCCTTTTTCTCGGTCTCGCCGGCGTTTACGTACTCGGTCTCGCCGAAGGGCTGGATGACCTGGACGACCTCGTCCAGCACCGGGCTGTAGTACACGGCGGTGTCCAGGGTGAGGGTCTGGTGGCGGGACTTGAAGCCGATCTCGAAGTTCTTCACCTCGGTGAGGTCCAGGTCGGGGTTCAGCGTGAGCTCATCGGAGGTCGGCGTCTGGGTGCCGGTGGAAATGTTGCCGTACAGGTGAAAAGCATCGTTCAAGTTGTAGACGACGCCGACCCGAGGGCTGAAGGCGGTGTAGGTCCGGAGGGTGTCGATGGGCCCCTCGCCGTCCACGTAGCTGCCGCTGCTCCAGTTGTAGTCGATCCACTCGTGTCCCGTGACGTCAAACGTGATCCGATCGAAACGGGCGCCCACGTCCACCAGCCAGTGTGACCCGAAGTACATGGACTCCTGAGCGTAGATGCCGTAGAGCACGGTCTCCCGCTTCAGCTCGCGCATCAGGTCTCCGGGCTCGTCCGACAGGGTCGAGACGATGCGGCCGCTCGGCGTCGACACCACGTCCGCATAGGTGTAGGCCTCGGAGTCCTGGCTGTCGGCGCGCATGGTGACGCCGCCGATGAGAACGCCGAACCCATGGTCGTAATCGAGCTGGAGATCGATACCTCCGACGAGAGTGTCCGCGTCGTTGATTCGTGCCGTCACCGGATGGAAGTGCTGCCACGAGTTGAGGTAGAGCAGCGGCATGAACTGCACCTTGCCGAAGCGCTTGACAAGCTTCGAGCCGAAGAACAGGATCTCCGAGTTCCTCGAGCTGTGCTTCCACGGCTCGGCGGTCCGTTCCACGTCCCCGGTCCTCAGGTAGGGGCTCCACTGATCGATGCCGTAGTTTGGGTTGGCGATCAGTCGGCCCGGAAGCTGGAGGTTGGCCTCGGTGTAGCTGATGAAGTTCTCCCACACCCAGCCGTCGCCCAGGATCCACGATGGCTGCAGGGTGAACTGCGTAGTCTCGAACTCGTTCCACTCGCGCCAGTCGTTTGTGGATTGGCGCCGGCTGAAGTTCACGTTGAAGAAGTGTTTGTCGGCGATGTCGCCGGTGTAGCCCAGCTGCACGTTGCGGGCCCCGTAACTGCCCACGTCCAGCCTGGTGCTGCCACCCTGGCCGTCGAAGGGGCTCCTGGTGACGACGTTGATGGCCCCGCCGGTGGAGTTGATGCCCCACAGGGTGGAGTTTGGTCCCCGCACGACCTCGATCCGGTCCACCAGGTGGGTGTCGACGAAATCGAGGCGGGTGAGGCTGTCCGGGTCGGTGATGGGAATCCCGTTGAGAAGCACCATCACCTCGCGGATGGCGTATCGCGCCTTGAGGCCCGCGCCGCGAATGATGAGGCGCGCGTCGTACCCCTGGTTCTTGGACTCGATGAGTGTGCCCGGGGTGCCGACGATGGCCTCCTTGATGTTGGTCATGGGTGTTTTTTCGATGACGTCACGCCCGATGACCGTCACCGCCGCCGGGACCAGCTCGATCGGCCGCGCGGTCCGCGTCGCGGTCACGGTGATTGATTCCTTGAATTCGGCGGAAAGTGCGATGTCGTGCCTGATCTCGCCGCCGTCAGAGACGTCGATCGTTGCCGAGTAGTCCTCGAATCCAGGGCTCTCGACTGTGAGGATGTAGGCACCCGGGCTCAGACCCGTGAAGGCGTACCGGCCTCCGGCTTGACTGGTGGTTCGTCTCGAACCTGCGAAACCGGCGCTGTCCAGGCGAAGACTGATGCCGGGCATGCCGTACCGGGATTCATCGGCGGTGCTGAGTACGTGGCCGACTATGGATCCCGACCCCGCGGGTCTGGCGACGAGGTCACCGCCCGCAGAACTCAGGACGAGGAATGCGACCGCGCAGGCCAGGGTCGCGGCCGGTGGCCGTCCCCCCTGGGACATTCGTAGGAATCTCATCTGTGATCTCCTCCCGTGGAGGACATCTCCAGCTTTCAAAACCGGTTGGCCTTCGGTCTGCGGCCGGGGAGTGGATGGTTCACCCACGGTCCAGATCGGGTTTGCACACCGGGGCGCGGGCCGGGTCGGCACGTGCCGGCGGCTGAAGATGTCCAGTCTCAGATTGTCGGGAAGACTACGGGAGGGGTCTGGGTGGGTGTTCGTGCTCGTACGGGAGCCGCCATGTCTGAGGATCGCCCAGGTTGGGGGTGGGTGACCACACAAAAAGAGGTGCACCCATGGAACAACCGGGTGCGAGCTCGGTGTGCCACGGGGGCGCCACGCCGCCGTGCTGCGGTCCAGAGCCTCCGCAGCCGCAGCGTGCCTTGATGGTTGACTCCGGGCGGCTGCAGTTGCAGCCGTTGTCGGGTCCGCGGCATGCACAGTCGGTCGAGCAACTGCAGTCGTGGGAGCTGAGTTGGACCTGGACCGCCATCAGGGCTTCCGTGCCGTGCAAGCCGACAAGGAATACGATCGCAAGGGCGACCGGCAGCATTCTATCGATAATCACTCTCATTTTGAGAACACTTCCATTATTGAATAACACTTCATTGGTCGTATTGCAAGGGACTTTCGTAACGGTGTCGTGCCGAGCAACACCAAGAAAGCCCATTGCCAACGATGCCACACTGGAATTCCGGATCTCTGGGTGACGCCTGCTGACCGTGGTAGCCTGTACCTCACACCGCGATACCGCGGCATCGACATTTGGCATGGAGGGCGCTTCCTGGGTGTTATCAGGCGGGCGCGGAGGCCTCCGAGGAGGAGAACACGTGAAGATTTTTTTCGTCGTTTCGGTTGTAGCATTTCTGGCGATTGCGGCGGGTTGCGGCGGAGCACCATCCGAAACCTCGGCGCCGCCGGAGTCGGTTGTCGAGAAGGCGCCGGCGAATGAGCCCGTCGAAGGTGTAGCGCACGACCTGGTGTTCGTGTGCGCCTGTGGTCCGGATTGCAAATGCAACTCCGTCGCCACCGAGGCTGGGACCTGCACCTGCGGCACGGAGCTCAAACAGACCCATCTCGTCAAGGTCGAGGGAAATGAAGGTCTGCTGTGCACCTGCGACGCCGGTTGCACCTGCGAGATCAACGCCGAGGATGACACCAAGTGCGCGTGTGGTGGTGACCTCAGACGTGTGAGCTTCGAGGGCACCGGTCTCTACTACTGCAATTGCGGCGGTTCATGCACGTGCAACTTCGTGTCCTCCGAGGCAGGGAAATGCAGCTGCGGGATGGATCTTGTAACGAGCACCTAGCCCGCTAATCTCACCGGGTTTTTGCTACGGACGGCGAATCGCGGCGTCCCGCCGTGCTCGTCGCACATCGTGCCCTCATCCAGCCGCCAGCAGCGGAGTGGACCCAGGCCTCATCCGAAGGAGGAGGTCACGAGTCATGCGCTGCCGGCGGTGCGACGTGTCCGGCGCAGAAACCTTTCGATTCTGCGCCCAACAATCCGTACCTCCGGACGCGCAGGACGCGGCTACTATGGGGCATGACTCGAGGAGAGCGGAATCACGGTCGGCGCCTTGCAGCGCCGGAAACGGCAGTGATGGCGCTGCTGCTCGCCGTCGCGGCACTTCGGGTCGCCACACCGGTTGTGGTTCTGGCCGTGGGCAGCTTGCGCCTTCCCCAATGGGACATGGCCAAGTACGGCGTCAGCGGTCTTCGGCTGGCGCGGGCGCTGCAGGACCTCGATCCGATCGCCTTCCTTCGCCACCTCAACAGCCTCGACGTCTGGCCGCCGGTCTTCCCGCTGCTCGAGGTCCCGGCCTTCCTGCTCGCCGGCCCCGGCTACGCCAGCGCCCGCACTCTGGTCTCGCTGCTCTTCGTGGCCGCGATCGCCGCCGCGTTCTGGTGCGGTTTGCAGAGTGACCTGGCGGTCGGCGCCCTCACCGCGGCCCTCGTCGCCACCAGCCCGATGGCTCAGGTCTTCGCGACGGTCGTGATGCTCGAGATCCCCGGAACGCTGCTCCTCCTGCTCACTGTCGGCTGGTACCTGCGTTCCTTGGCGACCGGATGCGCCCGCGACTTCACCCTCGCCTGCGTCGCCGCCACCGCGCTTTTTTTCTGCAAGTACAACTTCGGGCTGATCTGGATCCTGCCGATGGCGGCCAACGAGTTGCTGCGTGCCCACGGGACGGCGGAGCTGAAACCATCGGCGATGCTGGAGCGCTTGGGCCTGGCCGTGAGGCGACCGTGGCCGGCGTTTCTGGCCGTTGGCCTGTTGGTGGCCGCGGCGATCGAAATAATCGGGCCGTTTCGGTTCAGCATCGGCAGCAGGGCGGTCAGTGTGAGCTCGGCGGGACCGCTGCTCTACGCGCTCTATGCGCTGACTCTCATTCGTTGGTCGCTGCGACCGCGTCGGAGCCTGCGGGCTGGAAGGCGGTGGCTCGGGCGCCTCGACCCTCGCGCCCGTTTGATGGTGCTCACCATCGTGTTGCCCATCGCGCTGTGGATGGTGGTGCCGTCGCACGCCATCAACTTCGTGGGATTTGTCGTCAACCGGACCGTCGGGCCCCCTGTCCTGAGTATCGAGGGCCTTCTCTTCTACCCCCGGGTGTTCGTGAGCGACTTCTCGCCATCGCCGGCGATCGGGGTTGCGGTCCTGCTATTCGCCGCCGCGTCTCTCCGCAGGCTGCGCAGCGCGGACGAGGTTGGCAGGGTGTTGGCGCTCGCCCTCCTATTCTCGAGCATCGCCGTCGTTGCCCATCCCTTCAAGCACCCACGCTTTCTCTTCATGACGGCGACGCTGCTGTGGCTGGCCGGTTCGCGGGAGATGCTGCAGCTCGTAGCGCGGGCTGTCGGCCGTTTCGGGCCTCGCACCCGGCGCTCGGTCGCCGCCGCCATAGCCGGCGCAAGCCTGGTGGCGGTTTCTCTGGTCGCGGTGGACATCGACCGCTTACAGCAAGGCCACCACCGACGCACCGTGCACGCCTCCACCGCCGAGGTGCTGGACGCCATCACCGATGAGGCAGCGGAGGTTCCAAGCTCGATCCTCCTCGGCACCTGGAACCACCTCAGCCCCTGGTTGGTGGAGTGGAGCTGCCTCCAGCGCGGAGAGTCGATGGAGCCGACCCAGGTGCCACGAAACCCGACCGGTCGAGCGCGACGCGGCAACGTCGCAGGCCTGCTCGGTGCCGACCCGCCGGAGCTGGTGATGCTCCTGTCCGCGGCTCCCGAATCGGCGCCGCGCGCCGGTTTCCGCGCCGAGACTGGTTGGCTCGATCCGGTTCGGCGGCAGTTGGTCCACGATCCGAGGTTTGATCTCGTCTCGCGGAGGGACTTTCCGGTTGCCGGCTATCGACTCGAGAGCTTCAAACCGGCTCTCTCGGCAATCAGCCACGGCGACACCCTCCCGACGACGCTCGAGTGAAGACGGAGTTCTGCGGAACCTGAATATATCTGTCAGGGAGGTATCTGCTTTCGGACCGGGAGAATGCCGAGCTGGAGCTCGGCGTTCCCAGAGGGCTTCGAGCCGGC
Source organism: Deltaproteobacteria bacterium (assembly GCA_049188105.1). GTDB lineage: Bacteria > Acidobacteriota > Thermoanaerobaculia > Thermoanaerobaculales > Sulfomarinibacteraceae > Sulfomarinibacter. Next base: position 34,023 of record JAIVTZ010000001.1, read on the forward strand.
TCTCTCGGCAACCAGCCACGGCGACGACGAAGCGTCCGACCCTCGCACCGAGGGAGAACCCGTCGCCGCTTCGACGCAAAGAACACCCGGGACTAGGAATTCCCGCCCGTCCACCCCATCGAGTTAGTTTTGAGTTCTTAGTTTTGAGTTTTGAGTTGCGGCCCATCGCCCCCGAGATTCAACGGTGGGCGGGGGATAACTCAAAACTAAAAACTCAACATTCAAAACTCTGGTTGGCTGCGTGGGTGGTATGATGCGCGCCGCCGCCGGTTCAGCTTTACCCGGCGGTGGGCTCACGGGGGCTGGGCGCCTCGCCGGTGGGCCGTCAAGGAGGCACTGTCATGGCACGAACCAAGGTCGTTATCATGGGTGCGGCTGGGCGCGACTTCCACAATTTCAACTGTTTGTATCGCGATAACGAGGACTACGAGGTGGTGGCCTTCACCGCCACCCAGATCCCCGATATCGAGGGTCGGACCTATCCGGTGGAGATCGCCGGCTCGCTCTACCCTGACGGCATTCCGATCCTTCCCGAGACGGACCTCGAGAAGTTGATCAAGGACAACGACGTCGACGAGGTGTGGTTCTGCTACTCCGACGTTCCCTTCGAATACGTCATGAGCAAGGGGAGTGAGGTGATCGGCTGGGGTCCGCATTTCGGCATCCACTCGGCGACACGGACGATGATCGAGTCGAGCAAGCCGTTGATCGCGATCACCGCCGTCCGCACCGGTGTCGGCAAATCGCAGACGACACGGTATGTCTCGCGCATCCTCAAGGAGATGGGCAAGAAGGTGGTCGCTATCCGCCATCCCATGCCCTACGGGGATCTCGCAAAGCAGGCCTGCCAGCGGTTCGAGACCTACGAGGATCTCGATCGTCATCAGTGCACCATCGAGGAGCGCGAGGAGTACGAACCGCACATCGACAACGGGTTCGTGGTCTTTGCCGGCGTCGATTACGAGAAGATCGTTCGCGAGGCCGAGAAGGAGGCCGACGTCATCCTCTGGGACGGCGGCAACAACGACACACCGTTCTATCGCCCCGATCTCCACATCACCCTGGTCGATCCGCATCGAGCCGGCCACGAGCTCACCTACTATCCGGGCGCGACCAACCTCCTCATGTCCCACCTCCTGATCGTCAACAAGGTGGATACCGCCGATCCGGTCAAGGTCGAGCAGGTCGTCGACACCTGCCATGAGGCCAACCCGTCAGCCAGGGTCATCAAGTGTCGTTCGGTGATCACCGTGGACGAACCCGACCTGATCGCCGGCAAACGTGCACTGGTGGTCGAGGACGGCCCCACTCTCACCCACGGCGGCATGGAGTACGGCGCGGGGTGGTTCGCCGCCAAAAAGGCCGGGGCGGCCGAGATCGTCGACGCCCGGCCGTACGCCGTCGGCAGCATCAGGGCGACCTTCGAGAAGTTCCCCAACGCCGCCCGCATCCTTCCCGCCATGGGTTACGGCGACGAGCAGGTGAGGGAGCTCGAGGAAACCATCAACGCCGCGGACGCGGACGTGGTTGTCGAGGGCACGCCCATCGACCTCAAACGGATCATCACCGTCAACAAGCCCATCGCGAACGTTTCCTATGAGCTCGAAGAGGTCGAGCCGGGGGTGATCGAGGAGATGGTGACGCAGGCGGTAAAAGAGAAATGACGGGCACCGCCAAGACCGCGCGATGGGTTTCGGCGGCGCTGTGGGTCGCGGCGTTTTTGGTCGCGGTGCTCCTCGCCGTGTTCCAGAGGATGACCGGACCGAGCTACCCGGCGCGGGGGACGGTGGAGCTGGTCGGAGGGGAGTCCATTGCCTACCGCCTGCCGCGGTCGGACGAGGGCCGGGGAGGTCTGCGTGTGACGATTCCGCAGACTCGCGACGCCCTCGAGGCGGTTCTCGAATGGCGGCGATTCCCGACCGATGAGCCATATCGAAAGCTCATCATGGCGAGTGACGGCGAGGGGCGTTTGGCGGCGTCGATCCCGGGTCAGCCGGCTGCCGCGAAGGTGGAGTATCGGGTCATCGTCTCGAACCGGGCGGGATCCACAAACGTTCCCACCGACGATACGGTCGTGGCCCGCTATCGCGGAGACGTGCCGGCCGGCGTTCTGATTCCCCACATCCTGGCCATGTTCGCCAGCATGCTGGTGTCGACCCGCGCCCTCTTCGAGGTGCTGCGGCCCGGACCTCTCGGCGGTCGCCGCTTGATTCTCACCTCGATGGGGTTGCTGGTCGTCGGCGGACTGGTCCTCGGGCCGATCGTACAGAAATTCGCATTCGGAGCTTTCTGGACGGGGTGGCCGTTCGGCCATGACCTCACCGACAACAAGACAGTGATCGCCTTTCTCGCCTGGCTGCCGGCGACCATCATCGCGGCGCGCGGTGTGACTTCGCGAACGGCGGTGATCCTCGGATGGGTGGTGATGATGGGAATCTTCCTCATCCCGCACAGCATGAGAGGTTCCGAGCTCGACTGGTCCGACACGAATTCCTCCGAGCCGCAGGTCTCACGAGTCAATTCTCAGTTCTCAATTCTCAATTCTTAATTTCCACCCACCGTACCCCGCCTCCTTCTGGCTGGCCCGGCGCATTGAGAATTGAGAATTCAAAATTGAGAACTCCCGGAGCTCTGCTCCGGGATGGTATTCTGATGACCATGGACCAGGAAGTCGCTCGACCCGCAGGAGTTCGCCG
>JAIVTZ010000002.1:0-27817 GCA_049188105.1 Deltaproteobacteria bacterium
CCTTCCTTGACCTTGCACAAAAATCGCTCGTTTCCGCATCGAGAACCGCGCAGCCCCCATCCGGAGTTTCCGGATGGGAACGGGCTAGCGTGATGCGGGCGGGCGGCGGCGACGGCGGGTGCGCAGCTCCTCTTCCTTGAAAATGAACTTGATGGAGTGCTTGAAAAGCAGGAGGTTCGGTGCGTCGACTCGGTTGAGCTTGAGACAATTCTTGTCGTACCATTCGATCCAACCCTTGAGCTCGGTCCCGTCGGTGAGGACCACCACCATCGCGGTGCGGTTCTGCATCTGCTTGAGGTAGTAAAAGCTCTCGGCGTTTGTCTGCTCGGCGGGCACCTGCTTGCGGCGACCTGTGGATCGAGTTGGGAATTTCTCCATCATCTCGTTCATCGACGGTCGAATCAGCTTTCGATCGGACATGATGCTCTCCTCACGCCCCATGCTGTGCGGCGAAGGGTTTCCGGAAGCATGAAGTCAGCAGGGTCTGGGATCAATCTAGCAGATCTCGGCCGGCGTGTCTCTTCCGGTTGATCAGCGCCGGCCGCGCGGCTGCTCGGGGTACTGGTCGACCTCGTGCGAAAGACAACACATCAGGCGACCGCAGAGCCCCGAGATTTTGGTCGGGTTGAGGCTCAGGTTCTGACGTTTGGCCATGCGCACCGTCACCGAGTGGAATCGGTTCATGAAGGTCGTGCAGCACAGACACCGCCCGCAGGGGCCGAGGCCGCCGCACATCCGGGCGCCGTCGCGCACACCCAGAGACCGCATTTCGATCCGCCGCTGGTAGCGCTTTCCGAGATCCCGCTGCAACGGCCGATAGTCGACCCTCTTTTCGGCCGAGAAGTAAATGACCGCCTTGCGCCCGGACAGGGGCAAACGCACCTTGAAAGGATGGAGCTCGAGCCCGAGCTCACGAGTCCGCCGCCGGAGATACTGCTCGATCTCACGCTCGAGATGGCCGGTATCCTCATGTCTCTTTTCGTCCGCCGGCGTGGCTCGGCGGACGATCCGTGCCGACGTTTTCCGAGGTTTTTTGAACGCCGGCGGCGCGAATACCGTCACCCTGCCGAGGAACTTACCGTCTGGGGTGTCGACGACGATCGCTTCACCATGCTCGAGCTCGAGTATTCCGGCCCGGCAAGACATCGGTGGAAGATCGGGATCCACCAACACCGGCACCCAGTCCTCGGTCTTGGACGGCACCGCGCATTGAACCAACGCAGCTGTCACTTGGCATCCTCTCCACTGAGCGCTGCCGTGACCTGGCGGTCGCCGGCAAGGACCTTCTCTTCGCCTTCGGACCGCAGGGCCTCAAGGGATTCTCGAACCTCCGGCCGATCGCCGGCCACGATCTGGGCGGCAAAAATCGCGGCATTGTGCGCCCCTGCCCGACCCACGGCGAAGGTCGCCACCGGGATCCCGGCCGGCATCTGGACCGTCGACAGCAGGGCGTCGACTCCGTCGAGCACTCCTCCGGGCAACGGCACCCCAAGAACCGGCCGTGTGGTCTGGGCCGCCACTACGCCGGCAAGGTGGGCGGCCATGCCGGCGGCGCAAATGAAAGCTCGGCACCCGGCGGCCTCGGCGGATTGTACGAGCGCGGCCGTTCGCACCGGGGTTCGGTGGGCGGATGATACGTGTACATCGAAGGTGATCCCGAGCCTCCGCAGGACGTCGACCGCCTCCTGGAGAAACCGCCAGTCGCTGGCCGAGCCCATCAGTATCACGACCTCAGGATCAGCCATCCGACGTTCCGAGCATTTCGAGGGTGTCGCGGCCGATGTCTCCTCGGTACCACATGTCGTCGAAATGGATCTTTTCCACCCCTTTGTAGGCCGTAGCGAGAGCCTCGTCGAGCGTCGCTCCGCGACCGCAGACCGACAGCACCCGCCCGCCGGAGGTCACCAGATGTCCATCGAGGAGATGGGTTCCACCGTGATATACGGTAACGCCCGCAAGCGCCATTGCGTCGTCGGTCCCCGTGATCTCGTCTCCCTTTTGAGGGATTCCAGGGTAGTTTTTTGCAGCCAGCACGACACAGGCGACTGCTTCCTTCCGCCATTTCATGTTCTGGACCTCGAGCACGCCGGCGGCGGCGTCGCGGGCAATGGCCGCGAAGTTGTCGTCCAGACGCAGGAAGATCGCCTGCGTTTCAGGGTCTCCGAAACGGCAGTTGAACTCCATGACCTTTGGTCCGTCGGTGGTCATCATCAGACCTGCGTAAAGCACCCCTCGGAACTCACGCCCCTCCTCGGCCATGCCGGCAATCGTCGGCCGCACCACGCTGTCGAGGATGATGCGGCTGGTTCCAGGGGGGATCACGAGCGCAGGCGAGTGGGCCCCCATTCCACCGGTGTTGGGGCCTGTGTCGCCCTCTCCGGCCCGCTTGTAGTCGTGGGAGGTGGCGATGGGTACCACCCTCGTGCCGTCGCTGATGACCATGTACGAGACCTCGTCACCCTCGAGGCACTCCTCCACCAGAACCCGATCCGCAGCGTCGCCGAACCGCCGCTGCTCATAGAACGTATCGAGCGCCTGTTCGAGGTCGTCCTCAGTGCGGACGATGAGCACGCCCTTGCCGGCCGCGAGGCCATCCGCCTTGAAGACAACCGGCAACCCGAAACCGCGCGCCGCCACCACCGCCTCGTCCCGTGATCGGACGACCTCGGCCCTGGCGGTCGGGATGCCGTGACGCTGACAGAACTCCTTGGCGAAAACCTTGCTCGCCTCGAGCTCGGCGGCCGCGCGATGGGGGCCGAAGAGGCGCAGTCCACGGCGGTCGAACTCATCTCCTATCCCCATCGCCAGGGGAAGCTCCGGGCCGACGATGGTGAGGTCGATGCGAAGATCCGCCGCAGCCTCGGCGACCGAGGGAAGGTCGTCTGCGGCTACCGGAAGGAGATCGGCAGCTTGGGCGATCCCCGGATTTCCCGGAGCGGCGAAGACCTCACTCACCCCTTGGGACCGCCGCAACGCGTGGACCAGGGCGTGCTCACGAGCGCCGGAACCGAGAACGAAGACCCGCATCAACTATCCCTTCGCCTGGAGAAGACTCAGCAGGCTCGTGTTCACGATGTCTCCGGCCGAGCAACCTCGGCTGAGATCGTTCGCCGGCTTGGCAAGCCCCTGCATGAGCGGACCGAGCGCACGCGCGCCACCGAGGCGCTCGACGGCCTTGTAGGTGATGTTGCCCGAGTTGAGGTCGGGAAAGACGAGCACATTCGCTCGTCCCGCGACCGGGGAGCCGGGCGCCTTGCTTTCACCGATCCCCTCCACCAGGGCGGCATCGAACTGAAGCTCTCCGTCGAAGACGAACCCCGGGTTTCGAGCTTCGAGCTCGGAGCGGGCGGCTCGGACCTTTTCGACCAGAGGATGATCGGCGGAACCACTGGTGGAAAAGGAGAGCAGAGCGACCCGCGGCTCACCACCCACGATCGAGGCGAAGGTGGCCGCCGCCGAGATCGCGACCTCCGCAAGCTGAACCGGGCTCGGGTCGGGAAGCACCGCGCAATCAGAAAAAACCATCACCCCGTCATCGCCCCATCGGGAATCGGGATGCACCATGACAAAGGCTGACGAGATCGTCCGCAGTCCTTTTCCCGGACCGATACAGTGCAGGGCGGCACGCACGGTGTCGGCCGTCGTCCGTACGGCGCCTCCGATCGATGCGTCGGCGACGCCGGTTGCAACCAGCAGGGAAGCGAAGTAGAGCGGGTCTTCGACCACCGAGAAGGCCTCTTCCTCAGTCAACCCCTTGTGGGCGCGACGGTTATGCAGGAATGCGGCGAGGTCCCCACGGCGTGGATCGGTTGCCGGGTCGACGACCTCGACCCCGCGACCCTCGAGCTCGGAGTGGGCGCGGCTCCGAGCCTCACCCGGACAGAGCAGTGTCAGTTCGTACGCCGGGTTGCCGGAAAGCTCGCCGGCGGCCTCGATGACTCGAGAATCATGACCCTCGGCGAGCACGACCTGACCGCCAACGGCAGCCGCACGAACCTGGAGCCGCTCGAGAAAATCCAACCCTCTTCCTCCGCGGAACATTGTACCGCAATGTCGGTGGCCGACTCGCCCGCACGTCTCACCACGTCGCGGCTTTTTGGAGCTGACGCCATGGCGCTCGTAGCGCAGTTGCGCCTCATAATCGGACAGGTTCTTATCAACGAAGTCCCGCTCAAGATGGTACGAAAGCTGTTAGCCGTTAGCGGTCAGCAAGACGAGAAGGCCCGGTGATGAGCAAATTTCCAATCGCCAACGGCTGACAGCTCCCGGCGGATCGGGAACCCTATGGTTCCGGCTCCGCCGAGTTGGGGGAACAGAGATGGCATCGCCTGTGTTGTCAACGACAACAAAGGACGGTTTGTCATGCGTATCGCAACCGACATCACGCACCTCATGGGAGACACTCCACTTGTCCGGCTCGGCCGCATTGCGGCGGATCTGCCGGGACAGGTGGTGGCAAAGCTCGAGTTCTTCAACCCCGCTCATTCGGTCAAGGACCGCATCGGAGTCGCCATGGTGGAGGCTCTCGAATCCGAGGGAAAGCTCGAGCCGGGAGTTTCCACCATTGTCGAGGCGACCTCCGGCAACACCGGAATCTCTCTCGCCATGGTGGCTGCCGCCCGCGGCTACCGTTGCGTTCTTACGATGCCGGACTCGATGTCGACCGAACGACAGGATGTTCTGAAATTGCTGGGAGCGGAAACCGTTCTGACCCCGGCCGCGGACGGCATGAAGGGCGCCGCCGCCCGCGCCGAGGAGCTGGTCGCGGAGATTCCCAACGCCGTGATGCCTCTTCAGTTTTCCAACCCGGCAAATCCCGACGTCCACGCCACGACCACCGCCCTCGAGCTGTGGCGAGACACCGACGGGCTCATGGATGTGTTTGTCGCCGGGGTCGGAACCGGGGGCACCCTCACCGGGGTCGGGCGGGTGTGGCGCAAGCGGCGGCCGGGGATTCACATCGTCGCCGTGGAACCGGAGGACTCGCCGATTCTGTCCGGCGGCGAGCCGGGCTCCCACAAGATTCAGGGCATCGGCGCCGGCTTTGTTCCCGACAACCTCGACGTCGCACTGATAGACGAGGTGGTAACGGTCAGCAACAATGAGAGCTTCGAGACAGCCCGCCGTCTGGCTCAGGAGGAGGGGATCCTTGCCGGCATCTCGTCAGGCGCCGCCTGCGCCGCCGCTCTGAGGATCGCATCCCGCGAAGAGATGGCGGACAAGCTCATCGTATTCATCGCCCCCTCCACGGCGGAGCGGTACATCTCCACCGATCTGTTCGCAGATCTGTAAATGCCGTTTCAACGTTTTGACGTTCAAACGTTGGGCAGGCGCACCCGCAGCGATTGCGGGTCGATAACGACTTCGACAGGCAGCACCCCGACCACGTCGCCGTCCACCTGGTAGGGCACCCTCGCATCGGCGGCGGCCGGTTCGATGCGGACGCGGTCGACCACCTCCCGCGTCACGTCGTGCCGGCGAAGGTGTCGACCGCGCGGGATACCGAAAAGAAAGCATGCCGCCGCGCGCCGTCCGCTGCTCTGTTGCGCGACCACCTCGAGATCGCCGCGAAACGGGTCGGCGCCGGGCGTCGCGCAGTACCGTCCGGCGTAACAACGGGACTTCCCGACGATCACCCAACCGGCGTCGATCACCCTGTCGCCGATCGCGACCCGCATCCGCGGCAACGGGCCGCCGGACATCGTCTCGACAACAGCCTGGAGGGCGACGCCGATTCTCCCGCCGAAACGTTTGAAGGAGGGTCGCAGCCGTTCGAGGACGTGCGAATCTGGCCCGGCCGAGAGCATGAGCAGGATCACATCGTCGCGATCGCTGCGCCCCACCCGCATCAATCGATCCTCGCCCTCGAGAAGGGCGGTGGCGGCTCGGGCCGGCGACCTCGGAACCCCGAGCTCGTAGGCCAGAACGGACGTGGTTCCGCCGGGCAGGACTCCCATTGCAGTCGCTGTTCCGAGAAGTCCCCGCGCCACCTCGTTGTAGGTGCCGTCGCCTCCGAATACGAATACCAGAGGCCGGTTTTCAGCAGCCGCGCGGGCGGCGAGCTCGGTCGCATGAGCGGCACCGTGGGTGGCCCAGATCTCAATTTCAGCGCCGGCCGCGGCGATCGCCGCCTCAATGGAGTCCTGGGCACGGAGCAGACGACCCCCGCCCGCCGTGGGGTTGAGGATGACCGGAATGCGACTCAACCTGGCTCCCCCTCCTCGAAGAGCCCCCCTTCGGTCGTGTGGGGTTCGAGGCCGAGATGACGGTACGCGCCGGCAGTCACCGCTCGGCCGCGGGGGGTCCGCTGCAGCAATCCGATCTGCAACAGGTAGGGTTCGTGGATGTCCTCGAGGGTGCCGCGATCCTCTCCGATCGACGCGGCAAGGGCCCTCAGTCCGACAGGTCCGCCATCATAGATGTCGATGATGGTCCTCAGTAGCTGCCGGTCGAGGTGGTCGAGTCCGAAGGCATCCACCTCCATTTGTTCGAGACCCCATTTCGTCGCCTCGAGGGTCACCTTCGCCGACCCCAGGTGGTGGGCAAAATCCCGGACCCTCCGCAAAAGTCTGTTGGAGATCCGCGGGGTCCCTCGGGAGCGTCTTGAAATCTCTTCCGCCGCGTCGGACACAAGATCGATGTCGAGGATTCCCGCCGAACGAGCCACAATCACGGCGAGATCGGCGGCCGGGTAGAACTCGAGGCGGTGGACGATTCCGAAACGGTCCCGCAATGGGGCCGTCAGCAAACCGGTGCGGGTGGTCGCGCCGACCAGTGTAAAGCGCGGAAGACTCAGCCGCACACTGCGTGCGGCCGGTCCCTGGCCGATCACCAGGTCGAGCTCGAAATCCTCCATCGCCGGGTAAAGGATCTCCTCCACTGCCGGAGGAAGACGGTGGATCTCATCGATGAAGAGCACGTCCCCGGCCTGCAGATTCGTGAGCATGGCGGCCAGGTCACCGGCGCGCTCCAGAACCGGCCCCGAGGTGAAATGGATCTGGGCCTCCATCTCGATCGCCACGATGTGTGCGAGCGTCGTCTTGCCGAGACCCGGGGCACCGAAGAACAGCGCGTGGTCGAGCGCCTCGCCACGGTCGCGCGCAGCGCTGATGAAGACCCCGAGATTGTTGGTGAGCCGCTCCTGGCCGACGAACTCAGTGAGCCGCCGCGGCCTCAGAGTCTCCTCATAAGGACGCTCTTCGGGCGCAACGTCGGTGGTCAGAACTTCATCAGTCACGATTCGACTTTAACAGGGTCCAGGGCGCAGGGTTCAGGTGGTCCCTGTACCCTGCGCCCTGCACCCTGTGCCCTTTACCGCGTCAGCTTCTGCAGCGCCATCCGCAGCAGGTTGCCGAGATCGCCTTCGCCGGCCTCAGGCCACACTGCATCAACAGTTCGTTGAGCATCGCGCGGCGAGTAGCCAAGGTTGACCAGCGCCGATACCACATCGCCGCGAAGATCACCACGACCCGAAGAGGTGGCGGCCATCTTGTCCTTGAGCTCGAGGAGGATCCGTTCAGCCGTCTTGCGGCCGACGCCGGGACTTCGTTGCAGGCGCGCGAGATCCCCCGCCTCTACGGTTTCCGCCAGCTCGTCTGCGGTCAAAGCCGAAAGCACTGCGAGGGCGATGCGCGGGCCGACCCCCGCGACTCCGATCAGTTTCAGAAATGCTTGGAGCTCTAAGCGATCCGGAAACCCGAAGAGAACGATCGCGTCGGAACGGACCTGCGTGTGGATCCACAACGTCGCGCTCTCACGGCCGGCCAACTCCTGGAACGCCCGCAGCGTGGTCGAGACCAGATAGCCGACGCCACCGGCGTCAATCAGAACCGTGCCCGGGTCCACCTGGTGAAGTCGGCCCTCGAGCCGTCCGATCATGAGCTGGTGGGTGCGAAACGCTCGAGGAGCTGGGTATCGACGGTGACCACGGTGTCGCGTCGTCGTTCGTTGAGGATCGAGCGCATGAGCTGGCCCGCCCTATCCGTCGTCAGACGTGCGCGGATGTTTTCGAGCAAATCATCGAGCTCGGCAGGATCGACCAGATCGAGCTTCTGCACCCTGACCACCACGATCCCTCGACCTCCCGCGTTGATTGGATCGAGAACTTCGCCTTCCGTGGCCGAAAAGACCTCGCGGTCAAGGGCCGGGATCACTCCGAGGGTTCCCACCAATGCTCCGCGGCGATGATCACGCGCCTCGGTGACGGTCGATCCGATCTCCGCGGCAAGGGCCGCACCGTCTTCGCCCAGACGCCAGCGTTCGGCGAGCTGCCGCCCCTCCTCGACGGTCAGCGCCAATGCGCGCTCGCGACGCAGGGTCTGCTCCACCTCGGTGCGGACATCTTCAAACGGAGGAATGCCCGCGGGACGGATCTCCTCGAGCTGCCACACGATCCAACCGCGGGAGGCAGCGACCGGTCCATGGATGTCCCCGACGGCCGCGGCATAGGCCTCGTCGGCCAACTCGGCGCCCTCGGAGGCGCCGGGAATGGCTGCCCCGGCGTCAAAGGGGAGACTCTGGTTGAGGGCCACGGCTTCATCCTCGTCGGCAATCGCCTGCCATTGGGCCTGGGTCTCGGGTCGCTCAGTCTCCAACCGTCTCGCAAGTGCGATCGCCCGGGCTTCGGCCTCGGCCGCCGCACGGCCCTCGACGACCCTGAAGCGGACCTGTTCTTCGACCTCCTCGAAGGGTTGCTGATGCTCCGGACGAAACGCTTCGACACGGATTATGTGGTAGCCGAATTGGCTCTTGACCGGTCCGATGATCTCGCCCGGCTTGGCCGAGAAGACCGCATCCTCGAACTCCTCGACCATACGGCCGCGACCGAACCACCCGAGATCGCCCCCGTCGTCCTTGGATCCGGGATCCTCCGAGTGGATTGCGGCGAGCTCTGCAAAGTCGGCACCCTGTTTGGCGATAGTCGCGACGCCGCCTGCTCGGACTTCGGCCTCGGCTCTCTCTTCTTCCGTGGCATCGGGAGCGACGCGAATCAGGATATGACGGGCGTTTGCCTGCTCGTCTTGGAGAAACTCGTCCCTGTGATCCTCGTAGTAGGCGATCAACTCCTCCTCGTCAACCGCAAGGAGGCGACGGAGCTTTGCAGTCTCCACCAACAAATAACGGATGAGACGCTGTTCATCTCGGTGGTACTCGTCGGCCGTGCGTTCAAAGGCGCTCCGCGCATCCTCCTCGGACATCACGACCTCGACGAGATGCGGCTCATACCGTAGCTGGATGACGTCGAGATCGGAGACCTCCTGCTGGCGGCGATACTCATCCTCCGCCTCCGCATCGGTGATCCAGACGTTGCGCTCGGCCAGGGCGTTGAGCTTGCCGATCAGCAGGTCCTCGGTGAGACTCTGTTCGAACTCCTCCGGGGCCATGCGGAAGTACGCTCGGATGATCCTCTTATACGTTTCGGCGCCGACGAACTCACCATCCTCCCGTCGAAAGGACGGGATTTCGAGGATGGCGTCCTGCAACTCCTCACGTGTCACCGTGATACCGGCATCTTGAGCCTCTGCGAGTTGAAGCTCTCGGTCGATCAAATAGCTCGCGGTCTGCCCGGCGAGGTCCACCTGTGACCGAAGCTCACTCCAGCGGTCGCCGTAGATCTCGGAAAACCGCTGGTCGAGACGCCGCATTTCGTTGAGAAACTCGGTTTCTGAGACGGTGCGATCTCCCACCCGAACTGCCGCACCGCCACCGCCGGATCCGCCGGCACGGCCCGCACCCCAGTCGACAAAAACCAGGAGCACGAACACCGCCACCACACCCCAAAGAATGAACTTGAGGTGACGCAGGTTGTCTCGCAGCCACTTGAGAGCCATCGAAAATCCTCCACCACTCCCGGGAATCGGGACAAGGAAGTGTACCGGAGTGCAAAGGCCCGCGCAAGGAGCCGATACGGACCGGCAATCTCATGAGACCCGCGGCGAGTACCGATTCCGGTGGATTGCCGGCGCGAGTTTTTCTCATCTTACAATCCAGGGGTTCAACAGGTATTTCGGAGGATCGAAAACCGGGGCCCGGCGGCCGCGATTTGAGCTTCGATGCGTGTGCTTGCCGCTTGAATTCGCGCATGTTACGGTGTTTTTGGGGAGGTGCGGCAAAGGTGGGACGAGGCTTGGAACTCGACTGGGTCATAATTCGGGTACAACCGCTCAGAAAAGTGCTGTCCGTGATCGTTGTCGGTCTGGTCGCCGCAACCCTGGTCTTTCTTGCTTACAAGAGCCTCAATCTCTCTCCGGAAGCACGGGCGCGACGTGCTATCGATCGCGCCACCGCCGCCCAGGATCATGCAAATACTCTGTCTCTCCCGCCGCTTTGGCGGGGTGAGCTCGAGGGAGCCGGTAACCAGCTCGGCACGGCTCGCGCGGAGTACGCTGAGCAGAATTGGGTAGATGCCGAGTCGACAGCGGACAGCGCCCGGAGGAGGTTCGAGGCGTTGGCCGGCGCCGGAGACCAGGAGTTGGTCGGCGTCGGCCAGTTCTTCAGCCTCGAGGGTCGGGTGGAGCTGCAACGGGCCGGCCAGACTCAGTGGGAGAATGCACACGAGCAGCTGCCGGTATTCGACGGCGACTTCGTTCGCACCGGCCGGGACGGCAATGCAGAGATTCTCTTCGCCGACGGCAGCCTCTACCGCATCTCACCGAACTCGCTGCTCGAGATCCACCACCAGGTCTCGGAGGAAGCTCCGGGCGCCGTCAAGATGGTCGCCGGGCGAATCAACGTATTCACCTCGGGGACGTCGTCTACAGTGACCACCGACACCATCGCGACCGAAATCAAACGGGACAGCCGGGTGGCGGTGAACGTGGCGGCCGACGACCAGGAAACGACCGTGTCGACCTTCCAAGGCTCGGCGCGGGTCCGCAACGTGCGCGGCAAAGAGGTTATGGTAAACGAACGCGAGGCGATTATAGCTTCAGCCGGCGGCTCGATTTCCGAAAAGCTCAAGATCCCGGATCCCCCATTCCCGATGACGCCCCAGAACAACGCCGGCTTTGACGTCGGCCGACAGGAGATCATCGAGCTCGTCTGGCGCGGTCGGCCGATCGGCGGTGCCGTTCATCTTCAGGTCGGGCGCTCCAAGAGCTTCGGGGACGCGCAGCTCGATGTCGACGCCGAACGCCTGGGCAAAGACAGGGCGCGCCTGCGTCTGGTATCGCCCGGGACCTATTTCTGGAGGGTGGCCGCCGTGGCCGACAGCATGATACCGTCCGAGTGGAGCGCCGTGCGACGCTTCCGGGTCTTCTCCTCCTCGGCCGATCATCTGCTGACGGACACGACACCGCCCAAGCTGGTGGTCTATCCTCCACAACAACTCGGCCACATGTTCATCTTCGAGGGCGCTACCGAGCCGAGCGCCACCCTCACCATCAACGGTGAAACAGTCGAGCTCGATGCCGACGGGGGATTCCGCAAGACCGTGGAGATATTCAATGACGGTTGGAACGACATTGTCGTCATAGCCGTAGACCCCTCAGGCAATCGTACGGAACATCGCAAACGTGTGTTCGTGGAGGTTTATTGATGCACCTGTCCAGCCTGCTCGGGCTGTTTTCCTCCGATCTTGCGATCGATCTCGGCACCGCCAACACCCTGGTCTACGTGCGGGGACGCGGCATTGCGGTGGTCGAGCCCTCGATCGTCGCGGTCAACAAGATTACCAATCGCGTCGAGGCCGTGGGCGCCAAGGCGAAAGAAATGCTTGGAAAAACCCCGAGCAATATCGAGGCGATCAGACCGATGAAGGACGGCGTCATCGCGGATTTCGAGGTGACCGAGAAGATGCTCGAGCACTTCATCAGAAAGGCTCACGGCCGCTCGTTCCTGGTTCGTCCGCGGATTATTATTTCGGTGCCGTCGGAGATCACACAGGTTGAAAAGAGGGCGGTGAAGGACACCGCCCTGAGAGCCGGCGCAAGCGAGGTCTACCTCATCGAGCAAGCGACCGCGGCGGCGATCGGCGCCGGGCTGCCGATCACCGAACCATCCGGAAACATGATTGTCGACATCGGCGGCGGCACAACAGACGTCGCGGTGATCTCCCTTGCCGGCGTGGTCTATTCGCGATCGGTTCGGGTCGCCGGAAACGAAATGGATGAGGCGATCATTCACTATATTAAAAAGAAGTACAACCTCCTCCTCGGCGAACGCACCGCCGAGAACATCAAGATCGAGATCGGATCCGCCTACCCACTTGATGAACCAATGAGCATGGACGTCAAGGGTCGCGACCTGGTGGAGGGCGTGCCGAAAAACCTGAACATCACCGATGAAGAAATCCGCGAGGCGTTGACGGAAATCATCTCGACCATCGTCGATACGGTGAGAAACGCCCTCGAACAGACCCCGCCCGAGCTCTCGGCAGACATCATCGACAAGGGCATCATTCTCGCCGGCGGCGGTTCTCTTCTCAAGAACCTCGACAAGCGCCTACGCGAGGAGACCGGGCTCCCGGTGGCGCATTGCGAGGAACCCGGATCAGCGGTGGTGCGCGGCACCGGGATGATGTTGACCAACATCGATCTTCTGCGCAAAATTGCCATCGCTTGAGCGCCATACTCGCCGGATTTCGCGGCCACCGGCCACCGAGTTATGATGGCGTGATGACCGATCCATCGCCCCCATTTTACGAGGAATCACTTCCGGGGTAAGAGCATGGCGGTAATGCGGGCTTCGTTCTTTCGTACCGCCCTCGTTTGGGGCCTCCTGGAGATCCTCGCAGCCTGGCAGGTGCGTTCTCCGGACGGCGCCCCGATCCTCTTCACATGGTTGCGAGCCGTCATTCATCCCGTCGTTGCGACCGCAGACTGGGTTGGGGATCTGGCCGTGGATTTGGGCGTCGGCATTCACGATTTGCAACGGGTGATCACCGACAATCGGCTCCTGCGGTTGCAACTGGAGGAGATTCGCGCTCGCAAGCTTCTTCTCGAAGAGGACCTGCAGGCCCTGCGTGAAGCTAGCCGCCTGGCTGGGCCGACCTCCGAGTTTGAGGCCGGGGCGCTCGTTGCCCGCTGCACGTTCCGCGATCTTGCCGCAGGCACCATGGAGGTTCGGACCGCGAACAGGGTCATGATCCCTCGTGACGCGCCGGTGGTGACCTCGGGCGGATTGGTTGGGCGGGTGGTACGTTCGGAGGGGCGCCGCCATTGGCTTCAGATGCTCACCCATGTCGCGGCGGCGGCCGCCGTCCAAACCACCGATGGAGGCCTGAACGGGCTTGCCCTGGGAACGGGAACCGACGCGTTGGTCGTGGCCTATGTGCCACGACAGGGGCATCTCGAGCGCGGGGTGGTGCTCGTTACGAGCGGTGGTGACGGCATCTTCCCACCCGGCATCCCGGCCGTCCAGGTCGTCCGCGTGCGGGAATCCGAAGATCCGTTCCTCGAGGTGAGCGCTGTACCAACCGCGAATCTGCACACCGTGCGTGTCGTCCTCATTCTCCCGGATTGGTCGCCCGGAATTACTGGTGGAGCACGATGACACCGAGGGACTCGTGAGATATGCGGGTTAAGATCATTGCCCTTGCTCTGCTGGCACTCTTCGTCCAGCGGTTGCTGGGCATGCCGGGCCTCCCGTCATGGTCGGCGGAGATTCTGCTTCCGATGGTGCTGATCGTCGCCATGTCGCTGAAACGTCATGAGCGGCACTGGCCGTACGAGGCGCTGCTCTTGGGTCTCGGTTGGGATGCGGTGCTGGAACCTGTGGTGGGTCCGGGTGGTATCGCCTGGAGCGCCGCGGCCCTGTGTCTCTTCGCTGCCGCCCGATTGGTTGCCGACCGGTCGCCGAAAGCCTGGGCAGGATTTGGTGCGCTCGGCGCCGTCGTCGTTCTCGTCGCGCAACGTCTGGCCATGCTTCCTCTGGGTCTTGGAACCTCGTGGAATCTTCCCTCGATGCTTCGTACTGTTCTGTTCACGGCCCTGTGGTGCGGTGCAATCGGAACCGTCTCCACTCTCGATCTCCCGAAACACTGGCGCGCTTATCGTGCCCGAAAGCTCCGGTGACCGCGATGGAGCTCCGCCAGGACCTGAGACCGTTTCGCCGCCGCACCGTAGCGCTCTTCGTCCTCGTCTTCATAGCCCTCGGGCTTCTCCATCTGCGCCTCGCCGACCTCCAGGTCGTTCACGGCGCCGATTGGAAGAACTTGGCCGAGAACAACCGACTGCGGCGGCTGCCGTTGCCCGGTCCTCGCGGTTGGATCTACGATCGCCGCGGTCAGATACTGGCGGAGAATATCCCGACCTGGGAGGTGCTCCTGTTCCCAAACGAAGTTGAAGAGGTCGGTGCAACTGGAGTCTTCCTGGCGCAAATTGGCGTCAGTGATATCGGCACATTTCATCAACGCCTCGCCGACCGCCGCATCGGTCGCATGGCGCCACTGGTGGTTGGTGAAGACCTGACCTGGAGCCAGGTCGCGGCAGTGCGCTCTCACCAGAGCGACTACCCTGAGCTGGCGGTAGTCAACCGTTTTCGCCGGCACTACCCGTATGGCGAGCTGACGGCACATGTGGTGGGCCATCTCCGTCCGATCTCGAAATCAGAGGTCGACGCCGATCCGCGCCTCGAGCCCGATGCCATGGTCGGTGCGACCGGGATCGAGGCGGCGGAGAATGACTTCATCGCGGGCAGCTCGGGCGAGCGGTGGGTCATGGCGTCGGCGGTCGGCCGGCAGCTCGGTGTGGTCAGCGAATTCGACCCGACGCCCGGTCATGATCTCGGGTTAACTCTCGACATCGAGCTCCAGCGTGTGGCGGCCGAGGCCTTTGGAGATCGAGCCGGCGCGGTGGTCGCTCTCGATCCACTCAACGGGGCCGTGCGGGTGCTCTATTCGGCGCCAAGCTTTCATCCCGGGGTTTTCGGCGGCAGGCTCAGTCGCTCCGACTGGTTGGTGCTGCAAGAGAATCCTGCTCATCCGCTACAAAACCGCTGTCTGCAGGGCATGTACCCCCCCGGCTCCACGATCAAACCGTTTTTTGCGCTGGCGGGCCTCGAAGAGGGACTGATCGATCCCGGAAGGACCGTGTACTGCGACGGTTCGGTGGTTTTGTACGGACACCGCTTTCGCTGTTGGCGCCGCGGTGGCCACGGATTCGTCGACCTCGAGCGTGCCCTCGCCGAATCCTGCGATGTCTATTTCTACCTCCTCGGGCAACGTCTCGGCATCGAGGGTATGGCGTCGTGGATGCGTCGATTCGGGTTCGGAGAGCGCACGGGTCTCGATCTCGCGTTCGAGGCCAAGGGCCTGATCGGCACGCCCCAATGGAGTCGGCAGGTGCGAGGGACTCCATGGTATCCCGGAGAAGCGGTGTCCGTTTCCATCGGCCAGGGACCCTTGTTGACAACCGTTGTTCAGTTGGCGCGCGCCTACGCCATGCTGGCGAACGGAGGACGGCCGGTGAGACCATACCTCGTCTCGCCGCCGCGCGCGCCGCTCCCCGATCCGGTCGTCGATCCCGCACACCTTGCCCTGGTGGACGCCGCCCTCGAGGAGGTGGTTCACGGCCCCCGCGGTACCGCCCGCAGGTTGGGCGCGATTCCAATGGCTGGAAAGACCGGCACCGCCCAGGTTGTACGGCTTCAGGAGGGGGTTGATTCCAAAGACCTTGCCCCGAAATTGCGCCATCATGCATGGTTCGCGGCCTGGGCGCCGCTCGATCGGCCCGAGTTGGTGGTAGTGGTCATCGTCGAGCACGGCGGCGACGGCGGGTCCATCGCGGGCCCGATCGCCGGCAAGGTCGTCGAGGCGTTCCTCGGCCGGCGGACACAGAGCATCGCGGTCTCCACCCCCCCACCATCCGATCAACCCGCATCCGCCGTGTCGGGATAGAATCGGCTATGGAGCATCGCGTCGATCCCTGGTTGATCCTTGCCGTCGTCGGCATTATGGGAGCTTCGTTGACGACCCTTCACACGATGTCGCGCGTGGTCGGTATCAATCTGCTCCTACGCCAGTTGTTGTGGGGGGTGGCCGGTCTCCTCGCGCTGTGGTTTCTGTCGCGAGTGCGACTCGATGTCTACGAACGCTTCGCGCCCGCCCTGTACGGGGCCGGTCTGATCGCGTTGCTCGTGGTCCTGGTCTTCGGTGTCGCACGCGGCGGCAACAGGGCTTGGATTGCCATCGGTCCTCTGACCATCCAGCCGAGCGAGTTCGCCCGCCTTGGGGTGATTCTGATAGTCGCCGCTTGGCTGGCCGACAGGAGGGGTGACCGTCTGAAGACAAGGGACGTGGTCATCGCCGTGCTTCTGGTCGGCGTTCCGGTCGGCCTTATCATCCTCGAGCCGGACCTCGGTGTAGCCCTCACCTACCTTCCGATTCTCGGTGGGGCGCTGTGGCTCGGCGGCCTGCCGCGCACCGCGTGGATCGTTCTGATAGTGCTTGCCATGATCAGTGCGAACGTCACGTGGCGGTACGTTCTCAAGCCGTATCAGAAAGAGAGGGTTCTGACGCTGCTCGAGCCGGAACGGGACCCATTCGGAGCTGGCTACCAGGTTCGGCAGTCCAAGATCGCGGTTGGATCGGGAGGTCTTCGGGGGCAGGGCCTGGGCCGCGGTAGCCAGTCGCAGCTTCGCTTTCTGCCCGCGCAGCACACCGATTTCGCCTTTTCGGTGTGGGCCGAGGCCACCGGGTTCGTCGGTACGACCATCCTCCTCCTGGCATATGCCCTTCTTTTTTCCCGCATCGCAAATATCGCCCTCACAACCGACAGCCGTCACGGACTGATCCTCGCAGCGCTGGTCGGTGCGTGGCTCGTCTTCCAGGTCATCGTCAGTCTCGGCATGGTCCTCGGCTGGCTACCGACGACGGGTGTCACCCTGCCTCTGTTTTCCTACGGTGGATCGTCGCTGATATCAACCTGCGCCGCCCTCGGCATCGTCCAATCGGTGTGGCGGTTCCGTTTTGTGAATCAGTAATGAGCACCGATCTCTTTCTTTCCGTCAATCCATTTGAAACACGGGTCGCCGTGCTGGAGAACACGCGCCTCGTCTCATATCGGGCGGAGCGTCATCGCGCCTCGTCGGTTGTGGGCAATATTTACAAGGGCCGGGTCAACCGGGTCCTGCCGGGCATGCAGGCAGCCTTCGTCGATATCGGGCTGCCCCGCAATGCATTCCTCTACGTCCGCGAGGCGGGCGGAATCCTCGATGATTTCACCGACATTTTTCTCGCCGATGACGACGACGCTGAGCAACCCGATCCCATGAACTCGGACATCTCCGATCTTCTCCAGGAGGGGCAGGAGATTCTGGTTCAGGTCGTCAAGGACCCTGTCGGCACCAAGGGCGCCCGTCTGACAACCCATATCAGCCTCCCCAGCCGTTTCCTCGTATATCTCCCAAATGTAGACCAGGTCGGCGTTTCGCGTCGAATCACCGATTCTGATGAACGCACCCGCCTCAAGAAGGCCGTCGAGACCTTTGACGCACCGGGTGGCTGGATCGTGCGGACTGCCGGCGAAAACCAGGGCGCCACCGAGTTCGAGGCCGACCGCGATTACCTTTTCCTGCTATGGGAACGGGTGCAGGGCCGTGCCGATCAGGCGCGGGCGCCGAGTCTGGTTCATCGCGAACTGAGCCCGGTCCTGCGCACAGTACGAGACGTGTTCACTCGCGGAATTTCGGAGGTGTGGATCGACGACGAGGAGAGCTTCCAGGAAGTTCTGGACTTTCTGGAGCAGTCCGACCCGAGCCTGGTTTCGAGGGTGAAGCTCTTCCGCCAGGCCACAGATCTCATGAGCTCCTTCGGTATCGACCGCGAGCTGGAAAAGGCTCTGCGCCCCAAGGTGTGGCTCAAATCCGGCGGATACCTGATTATCAACCAGACCGAGGCCTTGGTGACGATCGACGTCAACACCGGTAAGTTCGTTGGTTCTCTGTCGCTCGAGGAGACGGTGTTCGAGGTCAATCTCGAGGCGACGGTGGAAATCGTCCGTCAGCTGCGGTTGCGCGATCTCGGAGGAATCATCGTCATCGACTTCATCGACATGGAGGTACCCGAGCACCGACGAATGGTCTACGACACCCTCACAACCGAGCTTGCAACCGACCCCGCACGCACCCAGATCCTACCGATGAGCGACATCGGTCTGGTCCAGCTGACCCGCAAGAGGACTCGACCCAGTCTCGAGCGCACACTGAGCCGAGAGTGTCCGTACTGCCACGGCTCGGGGCGAATCAAGGCGCTGACCACAGTATGTCTCGAGATCAGACGAGAGCTCCTCGCTGTGGCCGCCGGCGAGATGGATCAGCAGGTCTCTCTCACCGTCCACCCCGCGGTTTCGCACTATCTCCAGGGGCCCTTTCGAGAGCTGATGCGGGAGCTCGAAGAGATCCACAGCCTACAGATCATCCTGTGCGAGAACCCCCTCCTCCACGAGGAGCAGTTCGAGATCTCGGAGTAATTCGAAAATGCCCGTCCCAGCGAGTCGGGGAATGGGCGAAGGGAATGGGCGAGATCCGAGCCGGGAGCGTGCCTGGCACGCACTTGGGCACCAACCGCATCTCACGGCTGGCGCGGGGCTTCAGGATGCCGTGCGGGCAATAACGGCAAGCCCAAGTGCGCTGCCTGGCATCCTCCCGGCCTCACCGATGCCTGAAAACGCCACCAACCCGACTCACTGGGACGGGCATTTTCGAATTACAACGGTTCGTACAGCGTCCGCCGCTGTCTTGGTTCGTATCCGGCTCCGCTGATGATTCGTTCCATGTCACCCTGCGACATCCGATACTGGGCGCCTGCGGCGTAAACGACATTCTCCTCGAGCATGATTGAACCCAGATCGTCGGCGCCGAAAAAGAGGGAAACCTGCCCTATCTTGGGTCCCTGGGTGACCCATGACCCCTGAACGTGGTCGATGTTGTCCAGAGCCAGCCGTGAGATCGCGAGGGTTCGTAGGTAGTCGAACCCGCCGGACGGCTCAACCTCGCCTTCGAGATCGGTGCTCGGGGCCTGAAAGGTCCATGGAATGAAGGCCGTGAAACCACCGGTGGCATCCTGCACATCGCGAACTCCGAGCAGATGCTCCACCCGCGCGGATGTTGGCTCACCGACGCCGAACATCATGGTGGCGGTGGTCCGCAGCCCGAGATCGTGCGCCACGCGGTGCACGTGCAACCACTGCTCGGTCGATGCCTTGGCGCGCGACCAGATCCTGCGCCGGGTCTCATCCTCGAGGATCTCGGCGCCGCCCCCGGGGATCGAATCGAGACCGGCCGCCACCAGACGCTCGATGACCTCACCCACGGGCAATCGCTCCAGCTTGGCGAGGTACCAGATCTCCGGTACCGAGAAGGCATGAAGATGGATCTGGGGAAAGGTCCGCTTGAGGTCTTCGAGCAGCGATTCATAGTAATCGATGCGCAGATGGGGGTGGACGCCGCCCTGGAGGAGAATACCGGTGCCTCCGGCGGCAACCGTCTCCGCGACCTTGGCCATAATTTCATCAAATGGAAGGACGTAGGCTTCCTCGTCCTTGACGGTTCGATAAAATGCACAGAAGCGGCAACGGTAGACGCAAACGTTGGTGTAATTGATGTTACGATCAATGATGTAGGACGCCACCGGGCCCG
Source organism: Deltaproteobacteria bacterium (assembly GCA_049188105.1). Lineage (GTDB taxonomy): Bacteria > Acidobacteriota > Thermoanaerobaculia > Thermoanaerobaculales > Sulfomarinibacteraceae > Sulfomarinibacter. Next base: position 19,576 of record JAIVTZ010000002.1, read on the forward strand.
GATTCTTTCGTAGCCGAACGGAGGCCGCGGCCTGGCCGAGCTCGAGCAGCCCGCCGTGATCAAAGAGTGCGTGGATCTCGCGGCCGTTCAGACGTCGCCCTTCGGCGGCCTTGTCGAGGATAGAATCTGTAGATTGCGTCATCACACTCTCTAACAACTTTGAACGCCCCGGCGTTCCCATCTCCGTCTCCGTCTCCGAATGGACGGTGGCACATTCCGGAGACGGGCACGGGCACGGGCGCGGGAGCTACCCCTGAGACATGGCCTCCAGGAACTCCTTATTGTCCTCGGATTTGGAAAGGCGCTCGAGCAGCAGCTCCATCGCCTCCACGGAGGAGAGCGACGACAGCACCTTACGCAGCACCCAGATCCGGCGCAGCTCCCACTCGTCAATCAGGAGCTCCTCCTTGCGAGTGCCTGACCTGTGGATGTCGATGGAGGGGAAGACTCGGCGTTCGACGAGCTTACGATCGAGGTGAACCTCCATGTTCCCCGTGCCCTTGAACTCCTCGAAGATAACGTCGTCCATTCTTGATCCCGTGTCAACGAGGGCAGTGCCGACGATGGTCAGACTGCCCCCCTCTTCGATGTTGCGTGCGGCGCCGAAGAACCGCTTGGGTTTCTGTAGGGCGTTGGAGTCGACGCCGCCGGACAGCACCTTGCCCGATGGAGGCACCACTATGTTGTAGGCCCGCGCCAACCGAGTGATGGAATCGAGCAGAATAACGACGTCCTTTTTGTGCTCGACCAGCCGTTTGGCCTTTTCGATCACCATCTCGGCAACCTGGACATGACGGGTGGCGGGCTCGTCAAAGGTCGAGGAAATCACCTCACCCTGTACCGAGCGTTCCATGTCGGTGACCTCTTCCGGACGCTCGTCGATGAGGAGAACGATCAGGGTCACCTCGGGGTCGTTCGCTGTAATCGAGTTGGCAATGGCCTGCAGCATCATCGTCTTACCGGTGCGCGGGGGCGCCACCAGCAAACCGCGCTGTCCCTTGCCCAGGGGGGTCACGAGATCCATCACCCGCGACGTCATGTTGTCTGGTACCTCGAGCCGCAACCAATCCTCGGGATAGAGCGGCGTGAGGTTGTCGAAGTGGATCTTCTCCATGGCCACGTCGGGCGGCTCGAAGTTGATCGCTTCGACCTTGATCAGAGCAAAGTACCGCTCGCCCTCCTTGGGAGGCCGGATCTGGCCTGAAATGGTGTCGCCGGTGTGAAGATTGAAGCGGCGAATCTGCGACGGCGAGACATAGATGTCGTCCGGTCCCGGAAGGTAGTTGTACTCCGGTGCGCGCAGGAATCCGAATCCCTCCGGCAAAACCTCGAGCACGCCCTCCCCAAAAATGAGCCCTTCGGCCTCGGTCTGGTGTTGGAGGATGCTGAAGATGAGATCTTGCCGGCGCATGCCGGCTGGTTTTTCGACCCCCAATCCCTTGGCTACCTGGCCCAACTGGCTGATGCTCATCTCCTTGAGCTGGTTGAGGTCGAGGCGTCCTTCGGACAGATGGTCCTGGGACTGCTCGCTCTCTTCGATTTCTTCCTCGAGGTCGAGGGGGATCACCACCGCTTCGTCTTTTTCGTTCTTCTTCTTGTTACTAGCCATCTTGTTCTCTCCGTTGCTGTTCTCTCCAGCGACTCACGAGACCGTCAATACTCCTGAGCAGTTCACGCCGTCCCTCACCGGTGCGGACACTCACCGCCATCGGCGGAATGTGCAGACCGAGCTCGCGCTGCACAGCGTGTTGCATTCGCGCCCGCTGACCGCGACCGACCTTGTCGGCCTTGGTCAACACCACCAACCGTTCTTGACCCGTTGTCTCCAGCAGGTTCTGCAGATCCCTGTCGCGCGCCGTCAACCCGTGGCGGATGTCCACCAGCGACACCACTCCGGCGAGACGATCCTCCGAGGCGATGTAGTGACCAAGCTCTCGCCCCCACTCTTCGCGCAACTGCCGGCCGACCTTGGCATAGCCGTAACCAGGCAGATCGACGAGGTAGAACGAACGGTTGATGAGAAAAAAGTTCAAGGTTCTTGTCTTGCCGGGCGCCTTTGCAACCCGTGCCAGAGATCGCTGGAAGAGCCAGTTGAGAAGACTCGACTTCCCGACGTTCGATCGCCCTGCCACCGCAACATGAGGAAACCACTCCCCCGGCCGGTCCTCGAGCCGGAGAGCCGAACCGCGAAAACTGACTTCTTCGATTTCCAATCAATTTCTCAATGAGCCAACGGCGGCGAATCGAGTCGCTCCGCCGCGTCGCCGGCCGGCGCCGCGACATCCGTATTCAGTTTTTTTACGAGGGTGTGGGCGAGGACCTCGTCCATGTGCTTGACGAAAATGAAGGTCATCTCCTCGCGGACGTCTTCGAGGATATCCTCGAGATCTTTCTCGTTTTCCTCCGGCAGCACGATCGTGCGAATTCCGGCGCGGTAGGCCCCGAGGACCTTTTCCTTGACCCCGCCCACCGGCAGCACGTGACCGCGGAGGGTGATTTCTCCGGTCATCGCCACATCCACACGAACTGGAATCTTGGTAAAGGCCGAGACCAGCGACGTAGCCATCGTGATGCCGGCCGATGGCCCGTCTTTCGGAATTGCGCCCTCGGGCACGTGGACATGGACATCGGTCTTTTCGAAAATCTCGGTATCGATGCCGAGAACCTCTGCTCGTGAGCGTACGAAAGTCAGGGCGGCCCGCGCAGACTCCTGCATGACGTCACCAAGCTGACCGGTGATGGTGACCTGTCCTTTGCCGCGCATCAGGGTCGCCTCCGTCACCAGCAGCTCACCACCGGCCTGGGTCCAGGCAAGTCCGGAGGCGGCGCCGATTTCGGGCTCCTGCTCCGGCCTCTGAGCGCGGTAGCGGGGCTTGCCCAGGAGCTCTCCGACCGTCTCGGGCGAAACCCCGATCGCCGAGCCCTTGGCGATTTTCTCCCGGAGCACGCGGCGCGCAAGCTTACGGCACACCGACGCGATTTCCCGCTCGAGATTGCGAACTCCAGCCTCACGGGTGTAGCGCTCGATGAGCAGCAGAAGGGCCTCATCGTCGAAGTCGACCTCGAATTTCTTCAGCCCGTGCTTTTCGACCTGGCGGGGGACCAGGAACTGACGCGCGATCTCCATCTTTTCCAGATGGGTGTAGCCGGAAAGCTGGATCACCTCCATGCGGTCGAGCAGCGCCGGTGGAATCGAATGGGTCACGTTACCCGTGCAGATGAAGAAGACCTTCGACAGATCGTACTCGACATCGAGGTAGTGATCGTGAAAGGTGTGATTCTGCTCTGGGTCGAGGACCTCGAGAAGGGCGCCGGCGGGATCGCCGCGGAAGTCCGCCGCCATCTTGTCCACCTCATCGAGCAGCAGGACCGGATTGATGGTCTGAGCCTTGCGCATCATCTGGATGATCTGACCTGGAAAGGCGCCGATGTAGGTCCGGCGATGGCCCCGGACCTCGGCCTCGTCGCGCACGCCACCGAGCGAGAGGCGGACGAAGTGGCGGCCCGTCGCGCGTGCAATCGACCGCGCGAGTGACGTCTTGCCGGTCCCCGGTGGTCCGACAAAGCACAGAATCGTTCCGGTGGTCTTACGCACCAACTGCCGGACCGCGAGGAACTCGAGGATTCGATCCTTGATCTTCTCCAACCCGTAATGGTCCTCGTGGAGCACCTTTTCCGCGCGTTCGATATTGCGGATCTCACGCGAGGCTTTCTTCCAGGGCACCGCCAACAGCCAGTCGACGTAGTTACGGGAGACCCCCGCCTCGGCCGAAACCGGCGGCATCCCTTCGAGGCGTCGGAGCTCGATCTCCGCCTTCTCCATCGCCTCGGCGCTCATGCCGGACTCTTCGATGTTCTTCTTGAGCTCCGCGAGCTCCTCGGTGTTGTCCGTTCGGCCGAGCTCCTCGTTGATGGCCTTGATCTTCTCCGACAGGTAGTACTCGCGCTGCGCCTTCTCCATCTGCTTCTTGACCCTCGATGAAATGCGACGGTCGATGTTGAGCTTTTCGATCTCCATGTCGAGGAGGTCGTGGAGGCGCTGGAGACGGTCGACGGGGTCGATGATCTCCAGAAGATCCTGTTTCTCAGATGTTGGTTGGGAGAGGTGGGCAGCGAGGATGTCGGCAAATTGATCGGGGTCGTCGGTCTGCAACGATGCGAGAACTCCTTCAGCCGACAGGTGGTGCGAGAGCTTGGCGTACTCCTTGAATAACTCGATGAGCTGCGTCATGTAGCCTGTGACGGCATCATCGTCAGGCACCTCCACACTCACCCTCTCTACCTGCGCCATGAGACAGCCGTCCTCGACCTCCATGTCGAGTAATCGGGCGCGACTCAGACCCTCCACCATGACCTTGATATTGCCCGAGGCTAATTGGAGATGCTGTACGACCCGGGCCACGACTCCCAATCGGTGTATGTCCTCCTCGCCGGGCTCGTCGATCTTCGGATCGCGTTGAGTGGCGAGGAAGATCTGTTTGTCGGAACGGCCGAGGGCACGCTCCAATGCCACCACCGACGGTCGGCGACCGACTACGAACGGCGCCATCATATGGGGATAGACCACCATGTCCCGCAAGGGAACGGCAGGAAGCAGCAGGGTTGAGGGTTTTGTAGTCATGATGGAGCTCTTTGTCGATGAGGAGTTTCGGTCCGGGGCGATCTCCCGGCCTGCGACTATTCTAGCCTAAGATGAGGTGTTCCGCCGGATCAATTTGGCGAGATCGCCGGAGTGGGCAACCGCCGGCCCGGTTTGTCGAAGTACATCACTCATTGCGGGTTGATCTTAACTGACCTTGCGGACCACGGGCAGCGGCGGTACCCGACGCAACACTACATCTTCCGAGATGACCAGTTCCTTGAGTTCGGGAATGGCTGGAATTTGATACATGATATCGAGCATCAGCTCCTCGAGAATGATCCGCAGCCCGCGGGCACCCACCTTACGGGTTATGGCTTCCTCGGCTACCGCTTCCAGGGCGTCCGGCGTAAATGTCAGATCCACCCCCTCGAACGAAAGAATGGTCTGATACTGGCGTACCAGACAGTTGCGCGGCTCGGTGAGGATTCGCACCAAGGCGTCGTGGTCGAGTTCGTGGAGGTTGCCCACAACCGGGATGCGGCCGACAAACTCCGGGATCATACCGTATTTGATGAGGTCTTCAGGGTGGACCTGGGCCAAAAGCTCGGACGAGGCGGGCTCGTTGCCCCCGAGATCGACGCCGAAGCCCATCCGCTTCTGGTTGAGCCGGTCGGCGATCATCTCGTCGAGACCGACAAACGCACCGCCGCAGATAAAGAGAATATTGGTGGTGTCGATCTGCAGAAACTCCTGATGGGGATGCTTGCGCCCCCCCTGGGGCGGCACATTGGCGACAGTCCCCTCGAGAATCTTCAGCAGCGCCTGCTGGACCCCCTCCCCCGAGACGTCGCGGGTTATCGAGGGGTTCTCAGCTTTGCGGGCCACCTTGTCGATCTCGTCGACGTAGACAATGCCGCGCTCGGCGGTCTCACGATCACCTCCGGCCGCCTGATACAGGCGCAGGAGGATGTTCTCGACATCCTCTCCGACATAACCGGCTTCGGTGAGGGTGGTCGCGTCGACGATGGTGAACGGGACCTGGAGTTGACGGGCCAGGGTCTGTGCGAGGAGCGTCTTGCCGGTTCCGGTGGGCCCGATGAGAAGAATATTCGATTTCGCCAGCTCGACGTCGTTTCGATTGCGGTCCGACTGGTACTCGATGCGGCGGTAGTGGTTGTAAACCGCCACCGACAGCTTTTTCTTGGCCGTCTCCTGGCCGATAACGTACTCGTCGAGGTGGCTCTTGATCTCGTGTGGTTTGGGAAGAATCTGCTCTCGGGTCTTGGCTTCGTGCACGCGATCTTCGGCGATGATGTCGAGGCACACCTCGACGCACTCATTGCAGATGTACACCGTCGGTCCGGCGATCAGCTTGCGTACCTCGTGCTGGCTCTTGCCGCAAAAGCTGCAACGCAGCATGTCACCGTCGCGCTGGGACATTCAGAACCTCCTCGGACCATTGTATAACAATTGCCCTCTCCCGACCGGTATGAACAAGCCTACTCCCTGGAAACAATGATCTTGTCGATGAGGCCATAGGCGAGGGCGGCGTCGGCCTCCAGAATGAAGTCGCGCTCGGTGTCATCGTTGATCTTGTCGATCTCCTGCCCGGTGTGACGGGCCAAGATTTCGTTGAGGCGCTTGCGCAGCTGCATGATGTCCTTGGCATGGATGTCGATGTCCGAGGCCGGTCCCTGGAGACCGGATATCAGCGGTTGATGCATGAGCACCCGGCTGTGCGGGAGGGCGAAGCGCTTGGTCTTGGCGCCGCCGGCGAGCAGGATCGCTCCCATCGACGCCGCCTGCCCGAGGGCGATGGTCGATACGTCGGGTTTGACGTACTGCATGGTGTCGTAGATTGCGAGGCCCGCGGTGATCGATCCGCCGGGAGTGTTGATGTAGAGGAAGATGTCCTTTTCCGGCTTCTCGGCCTCCAGAAAGAGCATTTGCGCGATCACCAGAGACGCTGTCTGGTCGTCGATGGCCGACCCCAGGAAGATGACGTTGTCCTTGAGCAGCCGCGAGAAGATGTCGTACGCGCGCTCACCTCGGCTGGTCTGTTCGACGACCATTGGAACCAACATCATTCCACCTCCCCGCCGGCGCGGCGAATCATCTCGTCCACGGTAGCAGCGATCCGGGCTCCGTGACGCACCCGATCCAGTTTTTTCTCCGCCGCCAGATTCGCCTTGTGCTCTGCCGGGGGAAGATCCAGACGGGCCGCCTCCGACGCGACGTAGGCGTCGACGTCGGATTCCGGAACCGGTACCTCCCACGCTTCGGTCAATTGCTCGAGGATGAGCGTGTCGAGCACCTCTTGGCGGGCCGCCGGCTCGGCCTTTGCGGCGAGCTCCTGCCAGTCGATTTTCTCGGGATCGACGTTCACGCCCTGCATCGCGATGGTGTAGGCATAACGATCGAGCTGCTCCCGCAATGTCGACTGGACGAGGGACGAGGGGAGCAGACCGTGGTCGATGCCTTCCTCGAGATGGTCGAGAATGAAGCGACGCCACTGTGTGCGGCGATCTCCTCGTTTCTGCTGCCCGAGGACATCGGTGATCCGTCCGCGCAGCTCTTCGAGGTCCTCGAGGCCGATGGTGGTGGCGAGATCATCATCGATCTCCGGGAGCTGCTTGCGCTTTAGCGACTTGAGCTTGATGGTGTAGGTGACCGTCTTGCCGGCCTTTTCCGCGTCGTCAAGATCATCGGGCAGGATCTTGGTGGCGGTGCGTTCGTCACCGACCTGCGCACCCTGCACGGCCTCGTTGACCTCCGGCGGGACCGAGCCGGAACCAATGACGAATCGGGCGTCCTCCTCGGTGTAGGGCTCGTCATCGTTGCCCTCCAAAATACCCTGGAGATCAACCTCGACCATGAGTCCGTCCTCGGCCACCTCGGACTCGGCCGGCTCCCACACCGCCTGCTCGTCGGCCACCTTGGCAAGCTCACCGTCGACCTCGGCATCAGCCACTTCGATCGACACTTCGGGTAAGGCCAGCGCACCGAGCTCCGGCACCTCGTATTTGGGCCGAACTTCGAGCTCGGCCGTAAGATCGAACGCGCCGTCGGCGGCGAAATCGAGAGTGTGGATCTGGGGGTTGGTAAGAGGCTCGATATCCTCCTCGCCGTCGAACACCTCGCGCCATAAGAGACCGGTGAGATGCTCCTTGAGCTCGTCCTGGATCTCGTCGGCGTACCGGGTCCGCACCGCCGCTGCCGGCGCCTTGCCGGGACGAAATCCCGGCACCTGCGCCTTGCCGCGGATGGTCCGAACGATGCCGTCGCGCTCGCGGTCGACCGCGTCGGCGTCGAAATGCGCGGTCACCTCGATGGTGTGGTTTGCTCGTCTGGTGAGTGTGTAAGGCATGAAGCTCCGTTGTTCGCGGGTTGGTGCGAAAGGGGGGATTCGAACCCCCACGGGGGGAGCCCCACGAGAACCTAAATCTCGCGCGTCTACCGGTTCCGCCACTTTCGCAGAAGAGTCGATGGTGAGCCGTGGAGGAATCGAACCTCCAACCTAGTGATTAAGAGTCACTTGCTCTGCCAATTGAGCTAACGGCCCACGACCATCGGTCACTATACGGAAAAACGCCCTGATGGGCAACCCCTTTCCCGTACCTGTACCCGTTCCTGGGCAGAGGAGCAGAGGGGGGATGGGCG
>JAIVTZ010000003.1:0-26844 GCA_049188105.1 Deltaproteobacteria bacterium
AGGAAATCGCCTTTCTCGAGCAACCCGGCTCGTCATTCTGAGCCGTAACTTGGCACGGGGTACAGGGCACAGGGTACAGGGCCGCCTTGAACCCTGAACCCTGCACCCTGAACCCTGCGTGCGGGGGCCGCTATACTGTCCCGATGACGGAGACCACCGAGGACCGCGCGACCTGCTCCCGTTGCGACGACACGGGCTGGATCCTGGTCGAGGAGGACGGCGTCGAGCTGGTCAGGCGATGCGAGTGCGCCGAGGGTGTGCAGCGCGGACGGAATTTCGATCAGGCGGGAATCCCGACCCGATACCGCCATTGCACTCTCGACGGCTTCGAGCTTTGGAATCCGGAGGACCCCACTCTGGCCAAGACCCGACGGTCGGTGCAGGAGTTTGTCGATCTCTATCCAAAATCTGAAAAGGGCTTGCTGCTGATGGGTCCGGTGGGTACCGGCAAGACCCATCTCGCAGTGGCCGCCTTGCAGCAGATCATGCGTGAAAAGGCCCCGGCGGTTCGCGGACGCTTCGCGGATTTCACGTCGTTGGTGCTGGAGATCCAGATGACGTTCGACGGCTCCGGCTCGAGCCGGGAGATTCTGCGTCCGCTGGTCGAAACGGAGCTCCTGGTGCTCGACGAGCTCGGTGCCGGCAAGACGACGCCGTGGGTCATGGATCTCCTCTACTACCTGGTCAACACCCGATACCTCGAGGGGCGGGTCACCATTTTCACGACCAACTTTTCCGATTTCCCGAAGGGGACGGCGGAAGAGTCGCTGGCCGATCGCGTGTCACACCGCATCCGCTCGCGACTCTTCGAAATGTGCCGCCGTCTGGAGCTGCGCGGAAGCGACTACCGCTCGGAGCGCCTGGCCTCTCGTGAGTGGGGCCTGCGCCGGTGAGAGGTCGGCCCGCCCTCCTCCTCGTGAGCTTGGCGGTGGGTTGTGCCAGCGCACCGACACCACCGGCCCCCACGCCGCCGTCCACGACGGCGCCGGGTGCAACCCCGGTCCGGGCCGCGACACCATCGCCGACCCCTCCCATACCCGCGATCGTGCCCACCGTGCCTCCGCCGGCACCCATGCCCGCTCGCGACACCGACTCGCCGCTGGTGCGGGTGCTGCTCGAACGATCGACCTCGGTGGTGCGATTGCCGCAGCCGGGTCGCGCCTACTGGGTGCGCCACGACGGCACGGGCTCCTGGCTGTGGGGACCGCTCGAGATCGGGGTGGCGACCGTCGGGACGCAGTATTGGCAGGCGGGGGCGTGGTCCGATCCCGGAAACGCCGCCGCAGCGGCGCAGAAGATCCGCCAGGGTTTCGGCGCCGGCGTGGATGTCCGCCAGGAGGCCATGGCGAACGGCCTCACCAGGGTGCGAGTCGGTTGGACGGCGAATGCACCGGAAGATCCGGCATCGGAGCTCGGAGCGCTCGGTTTTGCGGGCGCCTTTTCGGTTCCTGCGGCCGGCATTCTCCGAATCGGCGGTGCGGATCGGGGACTGGTCACGAGCGCCGCGGAGGTTGTGATCGAGCCGGCGGGTGATTGGCCGGTGGCGGTCGGCTCTCGACGATACCGCGGTCGTCTGCGGGTGCGGGCGGTCGGCGCCGAGGCCCTGGTGATCAACGAGCTCAACATGGAGAGCTATCTCCGGGGGGTGGTGCCGGTCGAGATGGGCCCCTCCCAATTCCCAGAGTTGGGCGCCCTCAAGGCCCAGGCGGTGGCCGCCCGCACCTACGCCGTGGCCCACCTCGGCGACCACGAGAACGAGGGCTGGGACCTGTGCGACACGCCGGCTTGCCAGGTCTACTCCGGCGCCGGCGCCGAGCATCGCCTGTCGAATCGCGCCGTGGCTGAGACCGCCGGGCTGGTGGCCGTGTACGAGGGCGAGCCCATCGACGCCATGTACACATCGACCTGCGGCGGCCACACCGAGAACGCCGCCGAGCTGTTCTCGGGCGGGGAGCGGCCGTATCTCGCGGGCGTTCCCTGCGTTTGGGACCGCCCGCTGTTGCTGACCGGCACCCTGGGCGATGGCGATTGGATCGGACAGACGGCGTTCTCGGCCGCCGTCGCGCGAGAGGTACTCGGTGTGGCGCCCGGCGCGGACCCGGTGGAGATTCTCGCACGGGTCGAAGGGTCGGCCGGGGTCACGGCCGGGCTCTTGACCCCGGTCGACGCCGACAGCTTCGCCTACTCGTTGCTGGCTGCGGTCGGGGTCGACCCGCCGTCCGGGATCGCGCCCACGGCGAGCGGCCTCGGGCGCCTCCTCTTCTTGACCGATCTCTACAAGGCGCCGCTCGACCCGCCGACCGGCGGTCTAGGCGGCGACTGGCCGGCGGCGGCCGCGCTGGCCGCGCTCGAGCTGCGCGGAGACGTGGTGCGGGATCGCGGCGAGGCGGTACCGCGGATCGGGGCGGTCGGCATCTTCCCGCGTCGCGCGGAGCGCGCCGAGGACCTGCCGTCGCCGCTTCCGCTGTGGGAGCGTTGGCGCGGCGGCTACCGCAGGATTGCGGCCGCCGAGGTGCTTCCGGGAACGACCCTCGAGCGTGTGCGCGTCGCCGATGAGGTGGTGGCATTGGTGGTGGTGCGTTCCGGCGGCGATGCCGAAGCCGATCGGCGTTCGGCCTGGCGGGAGTGGGCGCGCGAACGGTCGTGGTCGGAGCTCGAGCGGATGCTCGGCATGTCGGATCTGGAACGCCTCCAGGTGACCGCGCGATCGCCCTCCGGAAGGGTCGTCGGTCTGCTCGCAACGGGGCGGTCGGGCGCGCGGAAAGAGTGGAAGGGGTTCGAGGTGCGGCAGGTCCTCGGGCTTCCCGAGACCCTGTTCGGCATGCACCTGCGCACCACGCCGGACGGTGAGCGGATGGTGCGGTTTCTCGGCCGAGGCTGGGGCCACGGAGTCGGGCTGTGCCAGAACGGAGCCTACGGCCTCGCACGCGCCGGACAGGAATTCGAGCAGATCCTCGGCCATTACTATACGGGTATTCAGATCGTGCGCTGGAGTGGCGCGGCAGACGACGTAGAATCGACAGAGTAGCGATGACCCGGTCAGAAGACCGGGTGAGGGGGTGGGTTCGTGGACTTTCAGCTGACTCAGGATCAGGAGACGATCCGCGACATGGTTCGCGACTTTGCGCGCAAGGAGATCGCGCCGCAAGCTCTCGAATGGGACGAGGCCCAGCACTTTCCGCGTGAGCTCTTCAGCAAGCTTGGAGAGCTCGGCCTGCTCGGGGTTGTGATCCCAGAGGAGTACGGCGGTGCGGGCCTCGGCTACGTCGAGTACGTCGCCATCCTCGAAGAGATTGGGGCCGCCGACGGCGGCGTCTGTCTCTCGGTGGCGGCCCATAACTCGCTGTGCACGAATCACCTCTATCTCTTCGGCTCGGAGGCGCTCAAGCGCGAGTTCCTGCCGAAGCTTGCGGCGGGCGAGTGGATCGGCGCCTGGGGCCTGACCGAATCGCAGGCCGGTTCCGATGCCGGCGGCACCCGCACCACGGCGGTCCGCGACGGCGACGAGTGGGTGCTCAACGGGTCCAAGACCTTCATCACCCACGCCACGTCGGGCGATGCGGCTGTGCTGGTGGCGCGGACCTCGTCCGAGGGCGGCCATCACGGCATCTCGGCCTTCTTCGTGCCCTTCGACCGTCCGGGTGTCGAGCCCGGTAAGAAGGAGAACAAGCTCGGCATGCGCTCTTCCGACACCTCGTCGCTGGTGCTAGAGGACTGCCGAATCCCCGCGGGCTATCTCCTCGGAGGGGAGGGCGACGGGTTCGTCCAGGCCATGAAGGTCCTCGACGGCGGCCGCATCTCCATCGCCGCCCTGTCGGTGGGCATCGCGCGCGGCGCCCTCGATGCCTCCATCGCCTATGCCCGAACCCGCGAGCAGTTCGGCAAACCCATCGCATCCTTCCAGCTCATCCGCGCCAAGCTCGCCGACATGGCGACCAGCGTCGATGCGGCACGACTGCTCACCCTGCGTTCGGCGGCCATGAAGGACGCCGGCGCCAACACCACCCGCGAGTCGGCCATGGCAAAGGTCTACGCGTCAGAGGCGGCGGTGGCGGTGGCCGAGGAGGCGGTTCAGATCCACGGCGGCTACGGTTACACAAAGGACTACCCGGTGGAGCGGGCGTGGCGGGACGCCAAGCTCTGCACCATCGGTGAGGGGACCTCCGAGATCCAGCGCATGGTCATCGCCCGCGAGCTTCTCAGGGCCTCCGAGGGAGCGTGATGGATCTCACCGTCCTCGACCACATCGGGATCGCGGTGGAAAGCATCGATGACAGTCTCGGCATCTACCAGGCGCTCGGGCTCGAGGTCGAGGATGTCGAGGTCGTGCCCGAGCAGGGCGTGCGGGTCGCGTTCCTCCCGGTTGGAGAGAGCCGGCTCGAGCTGCTCGAACCCACCGACGAGAGCTCGCCCGTCGCCCGCCACCTCGAGCTCCGCGGCCCGGGGATCCACCACCTGTGCCTCCGCGTGCAGGACATCCGGTCGGCGATGGCGCGGTTGGTCGAGCAGGGCTGCCGGCTGCTCTCGGAGGAGCCCCAGCGCGGGGCGCACGGTGACCTGGTGTGCTTCGTCCATCCGAAGTCGACCGGAGGCGTCCTGCTCGAGCTGTCGCAGCGGGCGGAACCGAAGGGCTGAGGTCTGATGGCGAACGGCATCTGCGAAAACTCGTTGGTCATCGTCCACTGCGGCAACCCGCGGGAGAAGATGTGGGGTGCGGTGCTGCGCCTTGACGGGATCGGTCTGGTTCTCCGGGGGTTGGATCTTGAATCGGTCGAGGACTGGATGCGCCAGGAAAGAGCCGGCGGCGACAAGCTCATCGGCCCGACCACCTTCTTCGTGCCGATGCATCGGGTGCTGAGAATCGACCTCGATGAGGGCGGCCCGGTCGTAAAGAGCTATCAAGACCGGTTTGCGACGGTCTGTGGACGGGACGCGCTCGAGGTTCTGATCGATGCCTCCGGACGCGACGCGTGACCCTCCGATGGGCGCTGTTCGCACTGTGCTTTCTGGCTGCTGGCGAGGCAGCCGCCCAGTACCAGGGGCGGGTCAACATCAACGCGGTGGTGGTCCCGGTGACCGTGCGCAACGGCGCGGGACGGGTCGTGACCGGCGTGGGACGAAGCAAGTTCCATCTCCGCGTGGACGGGTTTTCCGTGCCGATCCGCGATCTCGATCTCGAGAGTGATTTGCCCATCAGCCTCGGATTCATCCTCGACACCTCGGGTTCGATGATGGGTCGCAAGATGAGCGGCAGCCAGCAGCTCATCACCGCGTTTCTCCTCCACCGGCGGCCGGACGATCAGCTCGCCCTGTGGACCTTCGGCGACGACCGTGTCCTCGAGCGTTTCCCCTTCGGCATGGGCTGGTACCTGCTGCCGCGAGTCCTGGAAACGCTCAAGCCATGGAGCACCACCGCCCTGTACGACGCGGTGCTCAGGATCCCTGAAATGCTCGAAAAGGCCCGGCACCACCGGCGCGCGGCGATTCTGCTGACCGACGGCGTCGACAATGCGTCCGAGATCACCGCGGACGAAGCAACCGAGGTGGCGCAGCGGCTGGACACCCCGATTTATGTGCTCGGGGTCGAACCGCCGGCGCCGGCGGAGGGCGCCGATAGGCCCTCGTACGAGGAGATCCTGACCGTCATCGCCGATGCCTCGGGCGGTCACTACCGGCTCATTCCGCAGGCGGAGCAGATGCCTGAGGTCGTCGACGACATGCTCCACGAGCTGTCCTCGCGCTACATCCTCACCTTCGTCACCTCCGGCGTCGGACACCGCAAGTGGCGGACGATCGAGGTCACCGTTGACGGCTACCAGGCCACCACCCGCTCCGGCTACATGGGAACACTGCCGTGAATTCTCAATTTTGAATTCTCAATTCTCAATTCCCGCCCACCCGCGCCTGAGAAGGGACATCGCGGCTGGCCCGGCGGGAGGTTGCGTGCGATGCAATTGAGAATTAAGAATTGAGAACTGAGAATTCCGCGTGGTTCATGTTGACACAACACACGTCTCCGCCCATAGTGGCGGCACCCTGAAAGAGAGATACAAGGAGGTCCGCATGAAATCCATCCTTCGACTTTTCCTTTTCGTGTTTGTTCTTGCCCTGGTGGTCCCGTTCGCCGGTGCGGCCGATTTCGAGCCCGACACCGACGGTCCGTGGATCAACGTCGATGTCATCGACCTGGTCGACTATGGAGATGCCACCTATCTCGAGTATCTAGGCATGGGTTATGTGGCAATGCTCGATGCCCTTAAATCCGAGGGGTTGATTCTGGATTACGGCGTGATGATGAAAACCACTGGCAACACCAACGACGGTGATGTGGTGGTCTGGTGGTCGGTGAACAGCCTGGCTGATTACGAAAAGGCAGGCGAGCGCATGGGCGAGCTGGCGTCGGAGATTCACACCGGCGAGGAGTGGCAAGAGATCTGGTCGAAGCTCCAGGAAGTGCGGACGATCAAGAGCTCGAACCTTTACCGCGCGGTGCTTTGGAACAAGACCGAAGAGTAGGACCTCGAATTCGGAATTCGGAATTCGGAATTCGGAATGACGGCCACCCCACCTCTGAAGTGAAGGAATCCTTGGAGGGAGAAGTGGAAGCACCTTGCGCTCTGCGGGTGCGGCGACGCACCGTCGCCTGCGCGTGGCCGATGGCAGGCCTCCCACTGTGAATTCAATCACGGGGAAGGCTGGGTGAAAATTCCGAATTCCGAATTCCGAATTCCGAATTCACTGTCAGCTGCTGCGCCTCGTAGAGCTGCCGATACAACCCGTCGTGTGCGAGAAGCTCGTGGTGGGGTCCGTGCTCGACCACGCGCCCGCGGTCCAGGACGAGGATCTGGTCCATCGCCTCCATGGCAACCAGCCGATGGGTGATGAGGATGGTCGTGCGGTCCTCCATCAGCTCGCGAAGCGTCCGCATCAGGCGCATCTCGGTGACCGGATCGAGGCCGGTTGTGGGCTCGTCGAGGACCAGGAGAGCTGGATCTCTGAGAAGGACCCGTGCGATCGCGAGCCTTTGCCGCTGGCCGCCCGAGAGCTCGAGCCCCCGCTCACCGATCCAGGTGTCCCAGCCCTCGGGCAGATCGTCGATCGTACCGAGCAGCTCGGCACGGCCGGCGGCTTCCTCCAACGCGTCGGGATTGGCCGCCGGGGAGGCGAGCAGGAGATTGTCGCGCACCGTGCCGGTGAAGAGGTCGATACGCTGGGAGAGCACGCCGACGATCTGCCGAAGAACGTCGAGGCGGTAATCCGACAGCGGGTGGCCCGCGAGGAGGATCTCGCCGGCCGCGGGATCCCAGAAGCGCAGCAGCAGGTGCGCCAGGGTCGACTTGCCGGCCCCGGAAGGGCCGACGACCGCGAGTCGGCCGCCGGCCGGCAGCTCGAGATCGAGTCCGCTCAGGGCGGGTTCGTCCGATCCCGGGTAGGTGAACTCGAGCCCGTGGATATCGAGCGCCGGCGGCGAGGGTTCTCGAGACACCGGAGCCGGCCGTACCGGATCTTCGACCGCGGGACGGGCGTCGAGGATGGAGAAGACTCTTCGCGCCGCGGCGAGCTGCTCCGACAGGTGCCGGGCGGCGGCCGGCAGCGGCTGCACCGCCTCGAACGCGGCCATCGCCACCAGACAGATGACGGCCAGCTCGACACCGTCGATGAACCCTGCGCGGACCATGGGGATGGCGATCACGAGCACGACCCACACCGTGGCGTGGGTCGCAAAGGTCATGGCGGCGGCGCCGAGGGCTTCGACCCGGGAGGCCCGTTCGCGATCTCGGGTGAGCCGTAGCGACAGCTCTTCGACGCGGTGTCGTTGTCCGGCCCCCTGCCCGCAGGCCAGGAGGTCGGCCATGCCCTGGATGCCGTCCACGATCGCCGCGGCGAGGTCGGCGCGGGTCCTGGTGAGACGATTGCCGACGCGTGTGCCGAGCGCGTGCATCCCGGCGGGAATGCCGATGCCGGCAGCGGCGAAAAGACTCAGGAATACGACCGCCAGGGACAGGTGGAAGGCGCCGATGAAAAAGCCGGTCCCCGCCGCCACCGTGATGGCCACCAGCGGCGGCGCCAGGACGCGGATGTAGAGCTCCTGCAGCGACTCGACATCGGCCACCGCCCGGGTCAGGAGATCGGCGCTTCGCATGGAGAGGGTGCGCGCCGGCGCCAGCGGCTCCAGAGCCTCGTAGAACCAGACCCGGAGCCGACCGAGGAGACGCAGGGTGAGTCGGTGCGAGGCGAGACGCTCCAGATAGCGGAAGATGCCGCGACCGAGGCCGAAGAAGCGTACGCCGACGATCGCGACCTGGAGCTCGGCGATCGACGGCTGCAGGGCGGCGGCGGCGATGAGGAACGCTGCGGTACCCATCAGCCCGATGCCGCTGGCGACGGTGGCAACCCCGAGGGCGGTCGCCGCCGCCACCTGACCGGCGAAGGGCCGGACCAGCCGAAGCAGCCGCAGCAGCTCTCTCACGCGCCCCCTCCGTACGAGTGGACCAACCGGCGATAGAGATCGCAGCGCTCGAGGAGTTCCTCGTGCGGGCCCACATCGACCACCCGACCGCCGTCGAGGACCACCACGCGGTCGGCAGCGATGACGGTCGGGACCCGGTGCGCAATGATGAGCGCCGAACGGCCGGCCAAGAGGTCCTCCAGCACCACGTCGAGCTCCCTCTGGAGGCGCGGGTCGAGATCGGCGGTCGGCTCGTCGAGGATCAGCAACGGCGCGTCGGCCAGAAAGGCGCGGGCGAGCGCGATGCGCCGCACCTGACCTCCGCTCAATCGGGCGCCGTGCTCACCCACCGGCGTGTCGTAGCCCCCGGGCAGCTCGGCGATGAACTCCTCGGCCAGGGCGTGACGGGCGGCGGCAGCGATATCCCGTCCGTCGGACTCGGGTCGGGCGAGGCAAATATTGGCCGCGACCGTGTCGGCAAAGAGATGGGGGCTCTGGGGAACCCACGCCATGGCGCGTCGCCAGTCGTCGGGATCGATGACGTTTGCGGGAACGCCGCCGGCCATCAGACGACCGCTGTCGGGTTCGACGAAGCGCAGCACGATCCGCGCGAGCGTGCTCTTGCCGGCGCCGGAGGGACCCACGACCGCGAGCTTCTCCCCCGGCTCGATCGTCAGATTCACCGAGATCAGGGCGGGTCGCGCGGCGGAACCGCGTCCTCCATCGCCCGGGTAGGCGTACGAAACCTCCTCGAGCTCGATGGCAGGTGCCGGCGGCATCGGCGTCGGAGTCGCGATCGCAGGCTTGGCGGGCGCCGGCGCATCGAGCAGGGTGAAGAGCCGCTGAGCCGCGGTGGTTCCGGCGAGCCCGGCGTGGAAATCGGCGCCCAGTCGCCGCAGGGGGAGGTAGAACTCGGGCGCCAGGAGGAGAACGAAGAATGCCTGCTCAAAATCGAGCCGTCCGTGGAGCAGGCGGAGAGCGATCTCGACCGCCACCACCGCCACGCTGAGGGTGGCCACGAGCTCGAGCACCAGGGACGACAGAAAGGCGATCCGGAGCACCTCCATCGATGCGAACCGGAAGGCCTCGCTCGCGTGGCGGATGACGGCGATCTGGGCCCTCGACCGGCCCAGCACCTTGAGCGTGGTCAGCCCCTGGATGGTGTCGAGGAAGGAGGCGCTGAGGCGGCTCATCGCCAGCCACTGCCGGCGCGAACGGACATCGGCGAGTCGTCCGATGAGGATCATGAAGATCGGGATCAGGGGAGCGGTCAGCACCAGGACGACGCCCGACAGGAGATCACGGGTGAGAACGACCGCCGCCACCGTGAGGGGAATCAACGCCGCCAGGGCGAGCTGCGGAAGATAACGCGCAATGTAGGCGTCGAGGGCCTCGATGCCGTCGGTGAGGGTGGTCACGAGCTCGCCGGTGCGCTCGCGACCGGCCGCAATCGGGCCCCCCTCGAGGAGGTGGGCAAAGACCCTGTCTCGAAGTTCATGTTTGACGCCGGCCGCGGCGTGCGCCGCCGCCACGTCAGCGGCCCAGGAGAGCAGAGCCCGCACCGCGATGGCGCCGAGGAGGAGCATCAGGGGGGTGGCGACCTGCGTGCGGGTCGCGCCGCCGAGGAAGACCCTGGCGATCACGTGCGCCAGCAGCCACGCCTGGACGACGACGGCGATGCCGCCGAGGGCGCCGAAACCGACGGCGCCGACGAGAGATACGCTGCGGGTACCCACGAGAGCGAGAAGACGCCGGTCAAGCTGCATTGTCATTCAGGATACGACGGACGGATTTCGAATTTCGAATTTCGAATTTCGAATTTTCGGAAGGGCTTCGGAAAACGGTAGGCGGTCACCGGAGGTGTCTGGCGTTCCTGGCACCTCCCAGGGACCCGCCGGCGGCTGCGAAGGGTGGCAGATCGGGATAGGGTGAGTGGGCGGCAAATTCGAAATTCGAAATTCGAAATTCGAAATCAAAGAAACCGGGGAGGCTTCCCTCCCCGGTTTGGTAGCGCGTTCAACGCCCGTCAGTACTCCAAGTGTGAATCCGCGGTGATGCGCTGGCGGAAGATCCAGTAGGTCCATGCCTGGTAGACCAGCACCAACGGCACCAGCAGGCCTGCGACGATGCTCATCACCTTGAGTGTGTAGGGGCTCGACGACGCGTTGTAGATCGTCAGGCTCCACGCCGGGTCGAGGCTGGAGACCATGACCCTGGGAAAGAGCGCGATGAAGATGGTGATGGTCGAGAACACGACCGACACCGAGGTCAGGATGAAGCTCCAGCCGTCGCGCCGGTTGGAGATCGTCCAGCGGGTGGCGAGGAGAGCGATCACGGCGACTGTCGGTACGACGCCCGGGTTGAGGCCGAGCCGCTGATGGACATCGGTCATCCAGTAGGTGCCGATGACGAAGAGGAGGAGGAAGAAACCGGCCGGATACCAGAGCTTGCGGGCCGCCTCGCGGGCGCGCTCCTCCATCCCACCACCGAGCTTGAGGGTCAGGAAGTTGGCGCCGTGGAGGGTGAAGACGGTGAGCGAGGCGAGACCGGCGATCAGCGCGTACGGGTTGAGGAGGTTGAAGAAACCGCCGACGTAGTTCATTTCCGCGTCGATCGGCACGCCGCGGACCAGGTTGGCCATCGCCACGCCCCACAGCAGAGCTGGAATCGCGCTGCCGAAGAAGATGCACGTGTCCCACAACCGCCGCCACCGGGGGTCATCCATCTTCGAGCGGAACTCGAAGGACACCGCACGGACGATCAGGGCGAGCAGCATCAACACCAGCGCGATGTAAAAACCTGAAAACATTGTCGCGTACCAGTGTGGGAAGGCCGCGAACATCGCCCCGCCGGCGGTGATCATCCACACCTCGTTGCCGTCCCAGACCGGTCCGATGGTGTTGATGATCATGCGCCGCTCGGTGTCGTTCTTGCCCAGGAACGGCAGGAGGATGCCGACCCCGTAGTCAAAGCCTTCGAGGAAGAAGAAACCGACGAAGAGCACGCCGATAATGACGAACCAGAGAGTGTTGAGATCCATGATGTACTCCCTTTCCTCACCGTGCCCCGGCGGGCGCGAGATTGGCGGCGTCGGTCGCTTCGGGAACACCGGCCACAGCGTACTTTCGGAGAAGAACAACGGCGGCAACCATCAACAGGGCGTAGAGCAGGGTGAAGGCGATCAGCGAAAAGAGCACCATGCCGGCGCTGACGGTCGGAGAAACCGCATCGGCGGTCTTCTGCAGCCCAAAGACAATCCACGGTTGGCGCGCGACCTCGGTGAAGATCCAGCCGGTGGAGTTGGCGATGAAGGGCAGGGCGATGGCCCAGAGCATGAGCTTGAGATAGAGCCGCGACTCGGCCACTCGGCCCCTGGACGCCTTCCACAGTCCGTACAGCGCCAGGGCCAGCATCACAAAGCCCGCGCCGACCATGATGCGGAAGGTCCAGTACGAGATCGCCACCGGCGGCACATAGTCACCGGGGCCGTAGCGCTCGACATACTCGTCCTGGAGGTTGTTGATGCCCTGCACCTCGCCTGAGAACGAGTTGTGGGCCATAAAGCTGAGCAGTCCTGGCACGCGGATGGCGAAGACATCGCGCCGCTCCTTCTCGTTGCCGATAGTGAAGAGCGACATCGCGGCCGGGTCTTCGGTCTGCCACAGGGCTTCGGCCGCCGCCATCTTCATGGGCTGAATCCTCGTCATGTACTGGGCCTGGCTGTGGCCGACCAGGATCACCAGTACCGTGCCGATCGTTCCATAGAGGATGGAGATCCGGAAGGAGCGCCGGAAGACCTCGAGGTTTTCCGATTTGCGCAGCAGATGGAAGGCGGAGATGCCGGCCACGAAGAAGCCGGCGGTGGCCATGGCCGAGGTGAAGACGTGCGGCCACTGCACCCACACGTGGCCATTGCCGAGGAGGGCAAAAAAATTGTCCATCTCGGCGCGGCCGTTGCGCAGGACGTAGCCCACGGGCTGCTGCATGAAGGAGTTGGCGACCAGGATCCACAGGGCCGAGAGGTTGGCGGCGATGGCCACGACCCACATCACCGCGGCATGCGCCCTCTTTGACAGCTTGTCCCAACCGAAGATCCAGACGCCGAGAAAGACCGACTCGAGGTAGAAGGTGAGCAGGGCTTCAATGGCCAGCGGGGCGCCGAAGATGTCGCCCATGAAGCGTGAGTAGTCCGACCAGTTCATGCCGAACTGGAACTCCTGGACGATGCCGGTGGCGACCCCAATGGCGAAGTTGATGAGGAAGAGCTTGCCCCAGAACTTGGTCATCTTCTTGTAGGTTTCGTCCCCCGTGCGTACGTAAAGGGTCTCCATGATCGCCACCAGGACCGACAGGCCCAGGGTCAGCGGCACGAAGAAGAAGTGGTAGACCGTGACGATTGCGAACTGCGATCGTGCGAGCAGCACGACATCCATTCGTTACCTCCTTCCATTTGCTTTGAATGAGCGGTTCTGCCGGATGATACGGCGGTTGCAACTCGAAGCTCGATACCTAGCATGGTGATCTAGAACGGGAGTGTATCAGTGCTTAACTGGGAATCGATATACTTTCGTGATCGCTCAACCGAGCAATCATCGGGGAGATCAGCGGCACGAAACACCATGATTCCTGCCCGGATTCACGCGTATTGTCACACCCAAGATGAGTGATTCTCACCGGCGATCTGCACCAAGCTCTTGCGCTCTGGTTGCTTGCGAAAATGCTCCACATACCAATGGGTATGCGTCCGCTTTTCGTAAGCACCAGAGCATCAAGGGCTTGGCACATCTCATCCGGCAGAATCGCTCATCTTAGGTTACAATATGAGGGAGTTGATCGTTGAATCTCGATTTGAAAAACGATGTTTATCTTTGGAGGTGTGCATGCGAAAGGCTCTTCTGGTTCTTGGAATCTGCATCCTGGCGGCCCCGGCATGGGCCGGCGGCGGCTTTAGCCTTTTCGGTTCCTACGCCCAGCTGAGTGATGACTCGGAGGCCCTGGGCGCCGGCGGACGCTTCACTTTCGGCGGCCAAAACTGGGTCGGCGATCTCAGTTGGACGTGGTATCCGAGCAAGAGTGACGTCGATACTATTGCGGGGCGCACCGACAAGCTCCAGGTCATCCCGACCGATCTCGGCGTGCGCTATCTCTTTGACACCTCGGGCTCGTTCAGACCATATGTGGGCGGCGGCGGGACGTTCTTCTACAATAATCTCAACGACGGCGAGATCGACAACGCCTTCGGGTTCTACGGTCTGCTCGGATTCAACTTCGGGAACCACACGACGAAGTTCTTCCTCGAAGGCATCTACCGCTTCGGTGAGGCGGACGTGACGTACGCGCACCCGAGCAACCCCACCAGGGGCAAGATGGATGTCGGTGGATTCGGCGTCAACGCGGGCGTGATTTGGACGTACTGAGGTAGCTTCGAATGGGCGGGGATAAACCCCGCCCCTACGGTTCTCTTTGTAGGGGAGGGGTTTATCCCCTCCCTTTCGTCGTTTACTCGTCCTCTACGACCACCGCCGTGCCGTAGGCCAGCAGCTCGGCCGCTCCCTGCATCAGCATCGAGGTCATGAAGTGGGTGCAGATGACCGCGTTGGCGCCCAGCTCCTCGGCCTCCTCGACCATGCGGTCGAGGGCCTGCTCGCGCGCCTCGGCCATCATCTTGGTGTACTCGGAGATCTCGCCGCCGACGATGTTTCGCATCACGGCCATGACGTCCTTGCCGAGATGCCGGGCGCGGATGGTGTTTCCGCGCACCAAGCCGAGAGTGCGCACGACCCGCTTGCCGATGATGCGGTTGTCGGAGACGACGATCATTTCTCCACCTCCCTGTAGGGATCGGTCCTCGCCGTCCTGATGCGGTCCAGGAGCACCGAAACGAAGAGCAGCGCCAGGGCGGTGAGACCGCCGACGACGAGCAGGCGCTCGATGGGACTGGCGGGCGTTGTAATAAACTCCCAGAGGGCGTACACCCCAACCACCACAGCCCACACGATTGCCAGGATCCAGCCGGCGCCCCGGGCCACGAGGCTGGCGCCGCCCCGGGGGCGTTCGTCCCACTGGGTGTCGTCGGGCTTGGAAAACTCGGTGGACATCGCGGCCTCCCTGATTGTCCGCAGATCCTCGAGCAGCGTACGGCATTGCACGCAGTCCTCGAGGTGAATGCGGACCTTCTGCTCGGCGGCCTGCGTGAGCTCGCCGTCGAGGTATCCGGAGATCAGGCTCTCGTCGAAGGCTGTGGGGCAGTGGTTAGCCATTTCCGACCTCCCCCGGCTTGTTCCGGCGCCGGTGGACCACCTCGCGCAGGAGGCGGCGCGCCCGGTGCAACCTGGACATGACGGTTCCTCTCGGGATCCTCAGCGTTTGCGCGATCTCGGCGTAGGCCAGATCCTGGTACTCCCGCAGAACCAGAACCTCTCGGAAGCGCGGGGGTAATTCCTGAACACATCTCCAGACCAGAGCCTGGAGCTCGCGCCGCGCGGACAACGTTTCGGGGTCCGGTCCGGGATCCCTCGGCTCGAAGCGGAGCACGCCGTCGGCCGGTTCCAGCGACTCCGTGCGCCGTACCCGCCACCGGCGAGCCCGGTCGCGGACCAGGTTGCGGACGATCCGCAGCAGCCACGGCCGCACCGGCCGCGAAGCATCGAAGCGGCCAAGCGAGCGGAAGAACCGCACCATGGCGTCCTGAGCTACGTCGAGGGCATCGTCGGGATGTCCGGTGAGCTGGAGAGCGAAGACGTAGGCCTGCTGGCGACAGCTCCTCGCGAGCTCGTCGAGCGCAGCCTCTTCGCCCTTCTGGGCGAGAATCACCGTCGCCGCCTCGCGTGGGGGCGAGATGGCCACTGGTGCCGGCGCGGACCGTTGCTCGGTCATAGCGATGCTCACGTCCTCTGATACGTACCCGGTGAGGCTGTATTCCACATTTTCTCGAGAATTTCCACGATGAGGCGGCAGCCCCGGCCGTCGACCTCGTCGAAATGGCTCTCACGGTGGGAGTCGATGTCGAGGACGCCGATCGGGCGGCCTTTGGCGTCGTGGATCGGAACCACCACTTCCGACCGGGAGCGGTCGTCGCAGGGGATGTGGCCCGGAAACGCATGGACGTCGTCCACGATCTGGGTCGCATCCCGGTCGATGGCGGCCCAGCACACGCCGACGTGCTTTTCGAGCACCAGGCAGGCGACCGGGCCCTGGTATGAATCGACCACCAATTCCCCGTCCTTGAGCAGATAAAAGCCTGTCCAGGAGACTCCCGGCACCTTGTGATGGAGAAGTGCCGCCGCGGTCGCACGATGGGCCGCCGGGTCGTCGGTTTTCGCCAGCAGCTCGCCGAGCTGGTCGGCGATACGCTGGTAACGGTCGATGCGTTGCTGATCGTTCATAAACACCCTGCAAATTTCGGATTTCGGATTTCGGATTTCGGATTTGACCCCCACCAAACCCCCAATCCGGACGAGCGGCGGGAGGGCGGGTGACAACTCAGGAGCGTCGGTGCGTCGCGACGGCCGCAGGCCGTCAGCAAATTCGAAATTCGAAATTCGAAATTCGAAATCTGAATCATGTTGGCTACATCTCCACCGGTATAGGAATTCCAAGCAGCTCCTCGAGCAGCACCTTCATCTCTGTGTCGAAGATAGTGAAGACCGCCCGGCGGAGCCTTCTCTTCTCGGCGTTCTCCTCGGGTACGACCGGGTGGGCGTGATAGAGACGGTGAAAGAGCTGCGCGATCTCGTGCGTGTGCTGGGCGAGGAGCGAGAACTCTAAATTGACGACCGCTTGCGCGACGACCTCTCGCCGACGGGCGCACTGCAGCACCAGCTCCCAGAGATCGTCGTCTATCTCGACGCCGGTCAATTTTTCGATCTCGTCGGTTGAAAGGCGGCCCTCGCCGCGCCGCTCCTCGAGCTTGGTGAAGATCTTCTTCGCCCGCACCGCCGAGTACTGCAGGTAGGGCCCAGTGTCGCCTTCGAAGGCGAGGGCCTCGTCGAAATCGAAGGCGAGGACCCGGTTGCGGGACTGCCGGGCCATGAGGTAGCGCAGCGCACCGACCGCGATCGCCCGCGCCCTGTCGGCGACGTCGGGCGGTGCACCTGCGTCCTCGAGCCGGTCCACGATCGAGTCCTCGGCGGCGTCGGAGAGCACGTCGAGGAACTCGTCCGCCTTGACGCCGATGCCTCGGCGGCCGGACATCTCGATGTAGGACTTCGCCATCTCCTCGTCGGTGAGGCCGAAGGAAATCTCGGTCCGCTCCTCGATCACCCGCACCGCAGCCGGGGTCAGCGCCACCATCTCGTATGCGAAGTGGATCGAGCTGTCCGCCGCCTCGGGATGGCCGAGGACCCGTACCGCCTCTTTGACCACTTTTTGCGGGTAGGACTGGCGCACGTCGATGACGTTGTAGACCCGCTCCGCTGCACCGAAGGTGCTGCCGGACAGGGTGTCGGAGCGGTCCGAGGTCGTTCGCGCGAGGTCCTTGTCACCGGTGTTGTAGGTCACCGGCTCCGCGGGTGCGGCACGCTCCCAACGGGCGAAGGAGCGGTAGCCGAAGTCGTGACGGGACCCGTCCGGATCGAGTAGGAAACCGAGCTTCCACAGCTGATAGGCGATGTCCTTGCCGGTGTAGGTCACGGTTCCGTTGGAGCGCACCAGGATCTTGTCGGGATCGTCCATGTCGACAAACTCGGGGCTGGAGGCCAGCGACATCACCCAGCAGCCGGCGTTCTTGCCATCCTCCTCGAGGCGGATGGCGCCCGCCTCCTCGAGCAGCTCGAAGGCGCGCGACCAGAAGCCAAGGTGGAGAATGTCGGACTCGTGTGGCAGCAGGTCGTACGGGATCCCGAGCCGTGCCATGGTCGCGAGGTGGCAGCGCACGTTGCCCTCGGCCACCGCGGCCGCCAGGCGCGCCACGGCACGGCCGTTGAAGGCGTCGCCGGCGACCACCGAGCCGTGCAGCAGGTGGACGGCCTGCTCGAGATCAACGGCGCCGTACCCGGCCTCGATGAAGTGCAGGATCTCGACTCGGTGGGCGGTAAAGTCGGGGTCGGTCTGGTACCGCGCGGTCACTCGCGGGTAGATGTCCCAGCACAGATCGTCGAAGTCGCTTGTCGACGCGTCCGGCACCACATCGTCCGGGGCCCTCTCCATGATCTTCTCGATCAGCTCGTCGCGCCGGCATGGCTCCACCCCGAGAGCCTCGGCGAGCTCGGTCTCGGGCAAATAGAGCAGACCCACGACGACATCGGCAACCTGGACCCCGGTGTCGTCGATGTAGTTCTGGATTTCGACATCGGCGCCGAGGTGCCGGAGACAGCGCACCAGGATGTCGCCGAGAACCGCATTGCGGAGATGGCCGATGTGGGCGGCCTTGTTGGGGTTGATGTTGGTGTGTTCGACGATCGTCTTGAAGGCGGCATCGGTCGCCTCCTCGCGGGCGCCGGCGAGAATTCTCGTCAGGATCCGGTCGCGCTGGAGGAAGAGGTTGAGGAAGCCGGGCCCGGCGATCTCCACCCGTTCGATCTCCTCGGGCCAGTCGGTTTCCTCGGCTAACCTTTCGGCGATTTGGCGAGGCGATTGCTTGAGAATCCGCGCCAACGGCAGCGCGCCCGGCCACGCG
Organism: Deltaproteobacteria bacterium; assembly: GCA_049188105.1. Taxonomy (GTDB): domain Bacteria; phylum Acidobacteriota; class Thermoanaerobaculia; order Thermoanaerobaculales; family Sulfomarinibacteraceae; genus Sulfomarinibacter. The sequence continues at coordinate 18,066 of JAIVTZ010000003.1, forward strand.
AGGTCTCCGAGATCGCGTCGCGGCGGCACCTCGAACACCACCTCGTCGGAGCGATGGTCGAACGCCGCCTCCAGCGCCTTTGATAGGGCCTCGGCCGCTCGTTTTCTGATTGAATCCAAGGGCATCACGCGCCTCCACTGGTCGAACGGGGATTCTACTCGATCCGATTCCGGTCGTCGGCCGTTCGCAGCTTCCGCCGTTGGTTTCCAGGGCCCGCACATCGACCCCAAAACAGGATTCAGGGTTCATATTGTCCTGAAAAACAGCAGATTAGGGTCCAGGTTGAGAAGACGATAGGTCCGTGCCCATTTATTGGCATCTGCAACTGCGGTTGCCAAGTCTAGGATGCCTAGGTCATCGTAGCCTTCTCTTCTGAGCGCATCGATCATGTCAACGGTGGTTCGATAAGCGAAACGGGTACCGGTATACGCGTACTCCTCGACGGGATCCCTCAGATGATTATTAAACCCGTCAGTTTGTTCGGCGTTTGCCATAAGCGTTGTTTCAACAGTATTTTGTATTCTAGCCATCGTGTCACGATCGAGACTGCTACGGATATCTCTTTCCTCAAGTTGCATTTGGAAAACTTCAACCAACTTCGGCCGAGGCCTCAACGGCTCGAGCTCATTATTGGGCTCCTTCCCAGTGGCTCGTACAAATATCGGCGTAATGTTGCTAAGTGCGTCCTCATAGGTAACACCGTAATCTCGATTCGCAAGGTCCCCCTTGGCCATAAAGTAACTCAACAAGTGAACAATGCCCTTTCTCAACAAGTCGAAACGGCGAAGTGGGAGAGGAAGGATCTCAGGGGAAACGTTGAGCAACCCGGCGATTCGGTTGATGTAGTGGAAGGTTTCGAGGATTTGAACGTAATCAATTGATCCGTCTCCCACGAGACCGCGAATAGGGTCAAGGTCAGATGGTGTGAGCCGGGCAGGTTGCTCGTCGGTTTTTCTAATGAGTAGGATTAACTCGCGCTCCAACGGCGTTACGTTGGCAGCCACGCCGTTGATCAATTGCGAAACCCGTGTAAATTGTCCTCCTGCAGCCTGCAGGTTAGCCTCATGGGTGTCTGTTCAATAGTGGCACTTATTCAGCCTTGAGACCGTTGCAGCGACCATTTCACGCATGGCGCGGGGCTCATTACCTATCCACATGGCCAGCTCCCACGTCCTTATCATTCGTCTCATCGAACCTGGTCGGAGACTAAACACCTGAACGATCTTTGGAATCCTGTTCAAACCGACCATTCGAGTCACATATTGATAGACGTCTGCGGTTTCATCTGTTGCCTTGCCTGGCGAAATAGTCCTAATGAAGGCCATGCTGTCTTTATCCACTTTCCTCACTAATGATCTGGTCTACGAAAGCCAAGCTTCCACGAACCAGGGCAGCTAACGTCCAAATTTTCAGAAACCGCGGACCGCTGAAGGACAATCCACGTGTATCTGCGTGATGTGCGGTTGCAACGGTCCTGAATCCTGTATCCGGGCGGGTGGGCGGCATTCCTAATTCCCAAAATCCATGTGCTGGTCCCACTTCACTCCCCCTTGACCTCCAACGCCGAGTACGCCATCCCGTCGGGTTCGCGGCCGGCTTCGAGGAGACGCACGATCTTCCAGCTCTCGAGATCGATCTCGGCGACGACATCGGCGTTGGTGTGGGCCACCCAGGCCCGCCGGCCGTTCGGTTGAATGACGATGCCGATCGGCACCGAGCTCGATCCGAAGCGATCGCCGAAAAGCCGTTCTTCGGTGTCGGCGGCGCTGAGGTCCTGGCTGATGCGGCGTACGATCTTGCGGTTCTGGGTGTCGATAACCGCGATGTCGCCCGAACGCGCGCAGCTCACGAGCACGTGTTTGCCGTCCGGGGTCGCCTTGGCGCGGATGGGGAAGGACGCACAGGGAATCGTCGCCACGATATCGAGGCTCTCTGCGTCGATCACCGACACCGTGTCGTCGCTCCGGTTGGTGACCCAGATCTCTTTGCCGTCGACGGTGGCGGTGATGCCCTCCGCGCCGGCACCCGTGGCGATGGTGCGGATGACGGTTCCCTTTTCGAGATCGACGACGCTGACGGAGCCGGAGCCGATGTTGGCGACGAACGCCCGGCGGCCGCCGAGCGCCACCTCCACCATGTGCGACACGTCCTGTTTCGTGACGAATGCCCGTTTCACGCTGCCGCTGGAGATATCCACCTCGAGCAAAGCGCGGTTGCCCTCGGCGGTGACCAGGACCCGGCGGCCATCCGGCAACCACAACAGACCGTGCGGCCGCCGGTACTCGCCGAGATCGATGGTCTTGACGATCCTTGCTCCCTGCACGTCGATGACGGTCAGGGATGATCCCGGGGCGCCGCGGCTGCCGTAGTTGCCGACCAGGGCGAGCCGTCCGTCCGGAGACACCGCCGCTTCGTGCGGCCCCTGGCCGGTCGGCAACGTTGCTCTCACGGTGCCGCTTTCGAGATCGATCAGCGAGGCCGTGGCCTCGGCCTTGTTGAGGACAACCAGGGTGTCGGCATCAACGATCGATGGGGTAGTGACGGCGAGGGTCATCGCCGCCAGGAGAAAACTGAGGTGGAGACGCTTTTTCATCGGGCTAGTGTAGCTGTTTCTGAGCGAGGACATCCCCGAGGAACCGGGCCAGATGTTCGCCGACGGGTACCAGTCGCCGGTTCGTTACGGTGGCGGTCGCCGCGTGGCCGAGCCGACGAGCGGTCTCCGCGTCGTCGATGACGGAGCTGACGGCGTCGGCCAGGGCGGCAGGATCTCCCTCGACGATCCGCCCGTTCACGTTGTCGTCGATCAGATCCCCGACGCCGGGGATCGCAGCCGCGACCACCGGGCGGCCGCAGCCCTGCGCCTCGGAGATCATTCGGTGCCCCCAGTCGGATCCGCCGGCGGTGAAGAGGACCGCATCCATCGCCGCGTACAGCTCGGGCAGGGCCTGGTCCCGGTAGCCGACCCAGCGGATCCGACTGGCGATGCCGAGCCGGGTGGCGAGGGCTTCGAGCTCGAGCTGCGCCTCGCCGTGGCCGACGATGAGGACGTGGACCGGCGGTTGGGTGCGCGCGGCGGTTTCCAGGAGAGTGTCGAACCCGCGTCCCCGGCCAAGCTTGCCCACCATCCCGAGCACCGGTGCGCCGACCGGGATCTCGAGTCGGATGCGCCACCCGCTGCCGTCGGCGGAAGTGAAGCGATCCTCCAGCGGCACCGGCGGAGCGAGGGCCGGCAGCTCAGGATGTGCGCGCAGCAGATCGCCCTCGAGGTCGGAGAACGCGAGCAGCGCCGCAGATAGTCGGTTGTCGAGGAATCGGTGATAGCGGTCGCGCCGGAGGTGACGGGGGTGGCGGAAGGCCCGCACCAGTGGAACCCGCCGGTGGATGCCGGCGGCCACGCACAGCAGGTGGTCGTGAGGGAGGTGGCAGACGACGATGTCGCATTCCTCGGCCGGAGCACCGACCGCCCGCAGATTCGATCGAAGGTGTGCCGGCCTTCGTTCCTTGACGAGGTCGGGCGCGGCCCACGAGCGACCGGTGAGACGCCGCTCGAGGTTGCGGCCGCCGACAAAGAGCAGCCGGGCATCGACGCCAACCGCCCGAAGGGCGCGGCAGTTCAGCTCGGCAACGGCTCCGGCGCCGGTCCACTTGTTTGCAAAAACCACCAGGCCCACTCTCATGCCCTGAAGGTTATCTCTTTTTCAAATTCTCGCCGTCACACGCGCTACGTGTGACGGCGAGAATTTGAGCAGCACGACGCTCCGGGTTGGCAAAACGACTATCTGGGAGTAGTATGCGGCGGCGCTGGCGGCAGGTTGCTTTGCCGCCGGCGCGGCTTCGAACTGGAGGCGTCGATGACGGTTGATCTCAGAGGGCGATCGTTCCTCAAGCTTCTGGATTTCACGCCAGAGGAGCTTCGGGGATTGCTGGCTCTCGCGGCCGAGCTCAAGGTCATGAAAAGGGCCGGGATACGGGAGCGGGCGCTCGACGGCCTCAACATTGCTCTGCTCTTCGAAAAGCCGTCCACCAGGACCCGTTGTGCCTTCACTGTTGCCTGCGTCGACGAGGGAGCGCACCCGGAGTACCTGGGCAAGTCCGACATCCAGTTCGGCAAGAAGGAGACCGTGGCCGATACGGCGCGGGTCCTCGGCCGGTTCTTCGACGGCATCGAGTTCCGCGGCTTCGCCCACCAGACGGTCGAGACCCTGGCCGAGTACGCCGGCGTGCCGGTGTGGAACGGGCTCACCGACGACTGGCACCCGACCCAGGTCCTCGCCGATCTGCTCACCATCGAGGAGGAGTTCGGCGATCTGGAGGAGCGAACGCTGGCTTTTGCCGGCGACGGCCGCAACAATATGGCGAACTCGCTCATGGTGGGCTGCGCCAAGCTGGGGATGCACTGTCGGATCGTCGCACCCGACGAGCTGCACCCCGAGGCGGATCTGGTCGCTGCCGTATCCGAGATTGCGGCCGCCACCGGGGGGTCGTTGTCGATCACCTCGTCGATCGAGGAGGGAGTGGCCGGGGCGGATGCGATCTACGCCGATGTCTGGGCCTCGATGGGTGAGGAGGATCTGATCGCGGAGCGCATTCGCATCCTCGGTCCCTACAAGATCACCGCGGAGATGATGGCGGCCACGGGACGTTCGGACACCATCTTCCTCCACTGCCTGCCCAGCTTTCACAACCTCGACACCGAGGTTTCTCGAAAATACCCCGACATCCGGGAGGTCGAGGACGAGGTCTTCGAGGGCCCGCAGTCGCGGGTCTTCGATCAGGCCGAAAACCGGCTCCACACCATCAAGGCGGTGATGGTGGCGACGCTCGGAGACTGATTCCGGCCGCCGAGGAGCTCGAGTGAAATCACACAACACGCCGCGCCCGGCGCGCGCAACTCGGAAGGAGATTTGAGATGAAACGAGTCGTCGTATTTGGTGCCGGCCTGGTGGTACGGGCTCACGTGCGCTATCTGTTGGATCATGGATTCGAGGTCACGGTCGCCAGTCGTACGGTGAGCAAGGCGGAGGACATTCTCAACGGCCACCCCAACGGCACTCCGATGGCCTACGACATCACTGTCGAGCCCGAGCGCCTCGGGGAGATCATCGCCGACCACGACGTGGCGGTGAGCCTGCTGCCGTGGCAGTTCCATCCGCAGGTGGCCCGGGCCTGCCTCGAGCAGGGCAAGCACATGGTGACCACCTCGTACGTCAAGGACGAGATGGCGGCGTTGGACGCCGAGGCCAGGGAAAAGGGTGTGATCCTCTTCAACGAGCTCGGCGTCGATCCCGGCATCGACCACATGACCGCGATGAAGGTGATCGACCGGGTACAGGCGGACGGCGGCGAGGTCACCACCTTCCAGTCCTACTGTGGCGGTCTGCCGGCGCCCGAGGCCAATGACAACCCCTTCGGCTACAAGTTCTCGTGGAGCCCGCGCGGAGTGCTGCTCGCCGGCCTCAACGATGCCTGTTATCGTCGCGACGGAAAGGTCGTCGATGTCCCCGGCGTGGAGCTCTTCGACCACGTGTGGCCGGTATCGGTGGCGATCGAAGGTAAGGAGACGGCCCTCGAGGGCTACCCCAACCGCGACAGCATGCCCTACACCGAGGTTTACGGCATCGACCCGCGCGACGTGATGTTCCGCGGCACCCTGCGCTTCCCGGATTGGTGCGCGACGATGAAACAGGTGGCGCGTCTCGGTTGGCTGCGCACCGACGGGATCGACGGCCTCGAGGGCAAGACCTACGCGGACCTCACCGCGCTGCTCGCCGGCGTGGACACCACGACCAATCTCAAGGCCAGTGTGGCAGCGCATCTGGGAATCGATGCCGACGGCCCCGAGCTCGCCAAGATGGAGTGGCTCGGCCTGCTCGGCGGCGACCCGCTGCCCGGACCGACGGCGCCGGTCGACATACTCACCGCCCGGATGCTGGAGAAGATGTCCTACGGCGAGGGTGAGCGCGACATGCTCGTGCTCCAGCACACCTTTGTCGCCGAGTTCGGAGACCGCACCGAGCACATCACATCGACCATGATCGATTTCGGCATCCCAGGCGGCGACTCGTCGATGAACCGCACCGTCGGTCTGCCCGCGGCGGTTGCCGCGCGCTTCATCCTCGAAGGCCGGTTCAGCCAACCAGGCGTGATCGTCCCGGTGATGAAGGAGTTCTACGAGCCGGCTCTGGAGGAGCTCGAACGGCTCGGCATCCAGTTCACCGATGAGGTGAAGATCGTCGCAAGTTCTTAGTTCTGAGTTATGAGTTTTGAGTTCCCCGCTGCCCTCCCCCTTCGCCGGGTGAGCGGCTGGCATTGAGAATTGACTTCGAGCTCCCCGAGTCTGTTCTGCTAATGGAGACCAGACGGATAATCCGAAACGGCCGGGTGGGTGGGAATTGAGAACTGAGGATTTGGAAATCAAATTATTTGACACATAATATGTGTGCACATAATATGTAGTCATGAACGTGACGCTGTCGATCGACGATCGTCTCGTGGAGCGGGCGCGCAAGCTCGCGGCCAGCGAGGGTACCTCCCTGAACCAGATGATCCGCCACCTGCTCGAGGAGGCGACGGCGGCGTCCTCTACCAAGGTGCTGCTCGACGAGCTCGAGACCCTGTGGGCCGAGGACGCCGGTGACTCGGGCGGCCGCAGGTGGAGGCGGGAGGACCTCTATGACCGGCCCGTTCTTCGTTGACACCAACATCCTGGTCTACGCCGACGACCGTCGTGACCGCCGGAAGCAGACCCTCGCGAGAGATCTGGTGAGATTAGCGCTGACGAGCGGCAAAGGAAGGCTTTCGACCCAGGTTCTCACCGAGTTCTTCGCGGTGGCGACGAGAAAGCTGGGTCTCGCGGCTGCCACGGTGCGTCGTCGAGTCGAGGTTTACGCATCGCTCCCGGTTTTTCGGCCTGCCGCGGAGGACCTGCTGAATGCCATCGACCTCCACCGCCTGCATGGGGTCGCGATCTGGGACGCCCTGATCGTTCGCGCCGCCCTGGCCTCGGGCTGCCGGGTCCTCTACACCGAGGACCTCCAGCACGGCCGTACCTTCGACGGCCTTGAAATCGTCGACCCGTTCGCGAACGACCGGCCCTGACTCACGGGAACTGGCCGCGCATCCTCTTCCCAGAACTCTGTTCAACGCTCCTTCCCGGTCGCGACTCGATGGAGGATGGACGGGAGATCCGAATTCCGAAATGGGTGGGTGGGCGGAATTGAGAATTGAGAATTCAAAATTGAGAATTCGCCCGAAGCGCGCCTGCTATCCTCCACCACCGTGACGAACGATGTTTTCCGCCACCGCGAGCTCATGGTCTCGGGCTCGATCGACCGCGCGATCCTCCATCTCGGGGTGCCGGCGGCGGCCGCGGCGCTGCTGCAGGCGGGCTTCCTGGTTGTGGACACGTTCTGGCTCGGCCGGGTCGGTCCGGTGGCGCTGGCCGCGGCCTCGACCGCCGGCTTCATGATGTGGCTCGCCCAGACTCTGGGCGACGGCGCGGCCTCGGGCTCAGGCTCGGTGCTGGCGCGGGCGGTGGGTGAAGGCGATACCGGGGCGGCGGCCCGGGCGGCGACGGCCGGTCAGACACTGGCGGTGTGGGGCTCGGCCCTGGTGTCCACCGCCGGCCTGCTTTCGAGCCACGCGATTTTCGCCTTTATGGGGACGGCGCCGGCGGTGACTGCGGACGGCTTGCACTACATGTGGGTGATTCTCGCCGGCATGCCCGCCTACTTCCTCTTCGTGTGGCTGTCGGCGGCCTTCCGCGCGGTGGGCGATGCGAAAACGCCGCTCAAGCTGCTGGCGTTGGCTGCGGCGGTGAACCTGGTCGTCGACCCGCTGCTCATCTTCGGGCTCGGTCCGCTGCCGGCGCTCGGGGTGACGGGGGCGGCGCTGGCCACCGTCCTCTCGTGGCTGGTGGCCTCGGCGTGGGGTTGGGTCTTGCTCGGCGGGCTCGGCATCCGGCCGCAGCCGTTCGCCTTCCTGCGCCCGCCCCGATTCGAGACCTGGCGGGCCCTGCGGGTGGGTCTGCCCCTCGGCCTCGAGGGTGCGTTCTTCTCGCTCATGTACATCCTGCTGACCCGGGTGATCACCTCCTTCGGCACCCCGGCGGTGGCGGCCCTCGGCATCGGCCACAAGCTCGAGGTGCTCAACTACTTCGTGTGCGCGGGCATGGGGGCGGCGGCGACCACCCTTGTCGGTCAGAACCTGGGGGCGGGCGACTCCCGCCGGGCGGTGCGCTCGGCGTGGCGGGCGCTTTTTCTCACCTGTCTGCCGGTGGGGGCTGTGACGGCGCTGCTGGTGGCCTTCCCGGAGACGGCGATCGGGGTGTTCTCCGGAGATCCTGACGTGGTGTCGGCGGGAACGACGTACGTCCTGTTGGTGGGCCTCACCCAGCTCTTCATGGCCGCCGAGGTGGTGCTGCTGGGTGCTTTTGCCGGCGCCCAGTGGACGGCGGTCCCGGCGGTCATCGAGATCGGTTTGACCGCAGTCCGGGTGCCGCTCGCCATGTGGCTCGTGTCACAGGGATGGGGCGTCGAGGCGGTGTGGTTCGCCATCGCCTCCACCACCGTCGTCAAGGGCACGCTTTTGGCGGCGCTCTTCGGACTGAGGTATGGACGCGGCTGATTTCGGATTTCTCGCCCGTCCACCTCCGCTTCCATGACCGCCCGCCGTCCGCGGTTTGCTCACGCGGCTCTGCCCGTTTGGGTGCCCGCGTCCGTGCCCGGTTTCTGGTTGCGAGCTTCCGGCGGTGAGGGGGTTCGTTCTTCATCATGTGTCC
>JAIVTZ010000004.1:0-21273 GCA_049188105.1 Deltaproteobacteria bacterium
CGGCGCTCCACGTTCCGATGCCAGCATCGACCTCGACATCCGCGGTACCGACGTTTCCCTCGACGACGGGGTGACGATCAGCTTCGGTTCAGGTGACTACGTGCTTGGAGAGCGATGGGAGTTTGCCGCCAGCTATCCGTTCCTTCGGGCCGCCATCGACTCCGGTGATAACGCGACCGGAGACGCATTTTGCCGCGACTGCCATCGGTCGTGGATGATGGAACACAGCGAGGTCGAAAATTGGGATGGTGGTTTCAAGAGCCATCCCGTCGGCCAGGTCCTCGGCGCCAACGGCCAGGGCTATGACCGTACGGTCCCCCTCGATGGGAACGGGGCCGACCAGGGCAGCGGCGGCGCCGACGCCAACCCGACCAATGATCTCGCTCTCGACGCTGCCGGCAATCTTCAGTGCCTGACCTGCCACGGAGTACACTACGTCGACAGCAACACCCTGACGGTGGACGGGCCATGATTCGAAACCGAGGAAACCGTGGAGCGAGGACCGTGCTGATACCGGTCGCCGTCGTGCTGGCCGGTCTCACGCTGTTCGTCGGAGCTGACGTGGCGTCCGCTGTCCAGACCACCTACCGCTGGCAGGTCTCCGACGGTGCGAGCATCGCCGGCTACACCACCAACTGGTCTTGGGGGTGTAACAGCGCGCGAGTGGACAGTCAACTCGTGGTGACCACGATGAACACCGCCGTCTTTGGTTGCAGCGCCGCGCGGCTCGGCAACCGAACCCCGGCTGGACCTCACGATCTCCTGCTCCTCATCAGCGACTCGACCTACGCTCAGGCGACCACCGTCACCGGCCAGGCGACGGGCAACCGGTGGCGGCTCAACGACAACGGCGGCGGCGGCAAGACCGTCAGGTTCACGTTGGGATACGCTGCCGGCGGAACCTTCACCGGCTGGGGATTCATCGACGTCGTCGTTCCGGACGGGGCCAACACGCTGTACTTCCCCGACATGAGCGGCATCAGCGGAACGGCGCCCGGAGGATCCAACCTCGCGCTGATGGTGACCAAGCAGGTCGGCCAGACTGGCAAGGAGCTGAGGATTCACTTCGCGGACGAGGACACCTCCGGTGACGACAGTGGCGAGATCACCGTCGACGAGATCGCCGCCGCGTTGACGACCGTGGGTGACGGCACCAACCCGGGCGATGCCGGCAGGTGTCCCGGTGGGAGTGCCACCGAGTTGGACGCGTTCACGCTGCAGACCGCGAACGGGACCGACACGGTGACCGCGATCGAGGTGAGCTTCGCGGCGGGCACCGCCGCGGGGGTCGGTCTGGTGGAGATCACAAACGATGGTGGCGCGACAGTTTACGGGTCGGCGACGAACCCGACCGATGTCCAGGGCATCACGTTGTCGCCAAGCCTCACGGCGACCACGACCCTGATCCAGTACAAGGTGCGGATCACACCAAAGACCCATGCGGCCATGGCCTCGCCGCCCGGACAGTCCTACCCCGTGACCGGCACTGTGACCGCCATTACCGGCAACGACCCGACGAGCATCCAGGACACCGCGAGCGCTACAGTCACGATCGACAACCTGTCGCCAGGCGACGCGACTTGGGGAGGGGTGACGGCTGGCGATGGGCAGGTTGACCTCAACTGGACAAACCCGGGAGACGGTGATTTTGCAGAGGTGGTGATTCTCCGCGCCGAGGCTTCGATCAGCGACACACCGGTCGAGGGGACGACCTATGTCGCCGGAAACACGATCGGCAGCTCGACAGTGGTCCTTGTGGGCGCGGGGATGAGCTTCACAGACACCGGGGTCTCCAACGGCACCACCTACTACTACAAGATCTTCTCGAGGGACAGCTGTAGCAATTATTCGGTCGGTGTGGAGACCCAGCCTCAGACGCCCAACCCGCCGACCGACTCGGTCGATCCCGGAGTGCCGTCGGCGACCGTCAACGGGTGTAACCAGGTGACGGTCAGTGCATCCTTTTTTGGTGACGACAACGGCAACAGCACCGCCGACTTCGAGCGTGGCCAGTCGGACACCGGTCCGTGGACCCCTGTGTGCAGCAACGTGGCCGCCGGCAACCCGCGGGTCTGCGTCGACACGGGAGTCGGCGAGCTAACGACCTATTGGTACCGGGTGACCTTCACCGACCCTGACGGCGTCGATCCGCCCAACCCGCAGGTGACCGCTGCGGTCGCCACACCCGCCTGTACCGTCGATGACACAACCGTGGTCTCGAACTCGGTCGAGATCAGCTCGTGCCGACAGCTTACCGTGACGAGCGTTTTCAGCGGCGATGCCAACGGGGATGGTTCGACCCGGGTCGAGCAGGGTCCGGCGCTGGCGGGTCCATGGACTGTTGCCTGCGGCAACCTCACGGGTCTCTCCCCACGCCAATGCATTCTCCCTGCCCTCACTCCCAATGACACCTATTTCGTGCGGATCACTTTCAGTGACCCCGACGGGGTCTCGGGCCCGAACCCGGATGTGCTGGGAGGATTCACCCTTCCCTCCTGCGGTGTCGACAGCGACCCGCCGACGGTCCTGGTCTTGAGCCCGACATCCGGCGCGGTGGTGGGGGGTATCGAGCGGGTCAAGGTGCAGATTTACGACGGGGACGGGTTGGAGGCGACCGATCCGGTGCAGTGGTCGCTGGACGGCGGCCCGCTATCGACTGTGGTGGCCGTCAACCCGAACTACTCCTGCGGACCCGGGTGCTCGGTCTACGAAATCGATATCGACACCACCGCCTTGAGCAACGATAACCACTACCTCAGCGTCCAGGTGACGGACGCGGCGGGCAACCTGGCGCGGGTTGACACGGCTTTCCGGGTCAACAACCTGGGTGGCCAACCGGCCGGCAGCGGGTTCCTGCTGCGTCGCTCCCACGGGTCGCAGCTGTGTATCGACTGCCACGCCCTGGCGACCCACTCGAGCCAGCACACGGGCGCCAAGTACGGCAACTGGGCGGTGGATTGTCTGACCTGCCACACTCCCCACCGGACGCGCAATATTTTCCTTGTCGACGAGACCGTCAGCAGTCCCAACAGCGGTGACCAGACGGTGCTGTTCCACCTCGACGATCGTGCCGGGAGCACCAACCCGGGCTCCGCTCCCGGCGACTACAGCTTCCTCGGTGACCGTTCAGGAGCCGGCAACACACCTTATGACGACGGCATCTGCGAGGTCTGTCACACCCGCACCACCCACTGGCGCAACGATACCTCGGGTGGTGACCATGCCCACAACGCCAACACCCGCTGCATCGACTGCCACGCCCACGATGTCGGTTTCTCGGCCGGAGGCGGTAGCTGTCTCGACTGCCATGGGAGCGCGGGGGGCGCCGGCACGACCGGCTCCAACAACCTACGACCCGTCAATCCAGACTTCGGGCTGCAGAGCCACCACGTCGGTGACGGCGGAACCATGGGGGGGACGCTCACCAACCACGACTGCGTGGTCTGCCATGCCGAGGGAACGATCGACGCCGGCGGTGACACCGCCACCACCGCCCAGCACATGAATAATGTTATCGACCTCTACGATGCTGACGACACGGCGACCTTCTTCCAATATGACAAGATTGCCGTCGCGAGCGATCCCGGTATAACCGCACCGGGGGACTGGAACAGCACCAACGCCGTGTGGCGTACCCAGACCTCAACGGCACTCGATCCTTTCTGCCTGACCTGCCACGACAGCGACGGCGCCGTCGCGACCTTCAACGCTGCCGACGGTGGTTCCGCCGCCAACCCCTTCGGCGATGCCGCAATCACCAACAACTACGACCAGCATTACCGCAACCAGGCCGATCCGACGGACGCGGCGGGCAGCAGAGTGGTTGACATTGCCTCGATGGTCGTCGGTAACCCACCGCCTCAGGGTCAGTTCTCCCGGCACGCCATCCGCGGCCAGTCAGACAGCCGCTACACCGCGTATCAGAACATCACCGGCGGCAACACCATCTGGGAAGGGGATGCCGACGCGGGCCAAAGCCTTTTCACGAACATGGGAACCGACGAGTTTGGAAACCCCGTCTGGAACGACACCTCGGTGATGGGCTGTGCCGACTGCCACACTACGGATGGTGCCAACGGCGTGAACGGCAACGCCCATGGATCGGGCTCCGAATACCTCCTCAAGGATGCCAGCGGTACGGCAGCCGAGGGCACTCTCGCCTCCCTGAACTACAACTGCTACCGGTGTCACGATGTGGAACGGTATCAACCTCCTACCGGCCTGCTCGGCAAGCACACCGACAATGACGCCGACTGGCAGGATAAGACGAGTCTCACGGGTGTCAGTCGAGTGACCGACGATAAGGGGAGCAACATCTTCGCTATGGCGTGCACGAATTGCCACGGCGGTACCCGCTTCGGCGCCATCCACGGCTCGAGCGAGACGCTGGGGGTGGGGCAGAACGGTGGCACCGGCACACGAGACGCATACCGATTCATGAACGGTGCCAGCCTCCGGTTCTACGACCCCGGCTCGTGGTCGGGCACGACCGTTACCTGCTACACCCTCGAAACCGGTGACTCATGGGGTGGCTGCACCAAGCATGCCGGCGGTACCGACTGGACCAAGTCTCTCCAGCGGCCCCTCAACTACTGATGTGGTGCCCGAAGGAGGCGGGTCGACCCCCTGCTTTACGAAAAGCTCGGTGAGTCGGGTAGCATCTGGCGAATGAAACATCTAAGGACCCTTCGGTCCTTGCTTCTCGTGGCGGCGATCCTCGGCTGGGTATCCTTCCGGGCGGGATGGCTGCCATATCACCCCGCGCAGTTCGCCGGTCTCGTTGGTCTGCTGATCCTCGTGTGCGTGATCGAGGCCGGCATTCTGATGCGCGACCTCTGGATCGGAAACGATGACCTTGTTCGTAGCGTGGGGCGTTTGATTTTGCTCTGCGGAATCGTGCTCGCAGGTTCAGGTGGTCTCGTCAACTGGCTTTTCAGCCTGCAGGGATACGTGATCCTCTCCGAGGGAGAGGCCGTTCCACTGGGGGCGATCTCCCACCTGCAGGGATTTGATGCCGGCCCTTTATCCGACCTGGACGAGATGCAGGTGACGCTCCTGCTCGAGGAGGTGGTGCTCAGTCCGATGGGGGGGCGGTCTTTTGCACCGACCAGCCGTCTCCAGGTTGCAAGTGGGAATGAGGACCGACGAGCACTCGAGGTTGGCCCCGGACGAGTCGCTTCGGTGGGAAGTCTTCGCCTTCACCAAGGCGCGTTCGGTTTCGCCCCGCGGATCGTGATCATCAGGAATGACCGGCAGATCTTCGACCGCGTCGTCCCCTTTCTCACCAAAAGAGTTGGAGCCACAGGAGTGAGCTTCCAGGGCGAATTCTCGGTGGCGCGTGAGAATCTGGATGTTACCGGCGTCGTTGACCTGTCAACCCTGGATGAGAAGATGAAAGGACATGCGCGGTTGCGTCTGGCGATTCAAGAGGGCGGAACGCCGCTGGGGAGGGGTGACCTCATGCCGGGTCACTTCGCGGACCTGGCTTCCGGCTACCGAATCGGTTTCGCGGGTCTCACCAAATGGTCCGAGATCGACATTTCGCGGAGAAGCTACCCGGTGCTGATTCTTGGGGGTGTTGCGCTGACCGTGATCGGTGCGATGACTCTGCTCGTGGGCGCGGTACGGCAAAGGCCTTCATGAAGCGGTTGCTGATGATCATTGTCGTCGGAACCATATCGTTCCTGGCAATCGCCATGATTCAGGAATGGGAGGTGTTCGCCGAGTCTTTCCTCGGTTTTCGGCAGGACAGCGGAGCGGAGGTGGAGGATAACGATCGGCGGGAGGCGATCGATACGGTGCACCGGTACCTCGTGCTCATGCGTCATCTCTACTCGACCAACGGTGACCCGCGGTTTTTGGAGCGTCTCCCTGCGACCACCGAGGTTACCGAGGAGCTGATGGCCGACGTTCTCTATCTGCGGCACAACGGACGGTATCAGGAGCCCATACTGCAGGGATTTGAAGCACTCGCCGTGTTCCCTCTCGCTCGCGGACGTCTGGAGGTGCGTACCAAGGAGTACTGGACTGTCCAGAGCCGATTCCTGGCCGACGGTACCGAGGCCGACCCGATCCGGTCGGAGGTGTTCTTCACGAAGTACCGCCTGGAACGCGATGCATCCAACTGGAGAGTGACGGCCTGGGAGATGGTCTCTCCGGGAGCCGCGGACAACGACGACGGTGCGGTCACCGGGGATGGAGGGTGATGCGGACCCTCTGGAGGCTTCTGACGTCCCCAAGGACGACAATCGCGGTCTTCGCTGTATTGGCGGTACTGCTCCTGCTCAACATTTTAGTCCCTCAGGAGGCCGTGGTCGGTTCTGAAGGGTTGGAACGGGCCGCGGCGGGTGGAGCGGTGGCGCATTTTCTTCTCGTGACCCTCGGGCTCGGCTCGTTGTCGACCAGCCCTGTTTTTCTCGGCTCGCTGGGCTTGTTTTTCCTCATCCTGGTTTTGGTCCTCGTGGATCGCTTCAGAACCACACTGCGTCGCACACGGCTGGTACCGCCTTCCCGCCAAACATTGGAAGGCTGGTGCCGGAAGACGACCTCTCTCCACGGCAGGAGGACATCGGATCTCGACGTGGGCGCTGTGTACAAAGCCCTCGGGGGCTTGGGCTACCGGGTGGTCAAGGTGGTGGACGGGGCGGTGTGGGCCATCAAACACCGAACCGCCGCTCTCGGGTTCCTGGTCTTCCACCTGAGCTTCTTCCTGTTGTGTGCGGGCGGCGTCATCCTCTACCTCACTCGTTTCGTCGGCACTTCAGCACTGGTGGAAGGTCAGGCATTTTCAGGCTTCAGCACGGTGCTCAGGGAGGCACCGATGTTGGAGCCGCCCCTTCTGCGGTTTTCTCTGCTAGAGGTGAACGGACGGTTCGAGGGCGGCCAGGCGCTGAATTTGGGTGCGGTCTTCAGGTTCGAAAACGGCGTCGAGCGAAGATCTCGGATCAATCATCCGGCCCGCACCGGAGCGACCAAGATTCTCGTCAACCGAGCAGGCATCGCACCCGTGCTGTGGCTCCAGGATGAGCGTGGGTTCACTCGTGACCGGGTTGCGGTGGTGGCTGCCTCCGTTGGCGGAGAATCGACCGTGGTGGAACTCGATGACGGAGCGTTTCGGGTGGTCGTACGCCCCGCTAGTGAACGGCGGTCCTTCCCGCGGCGCGACGAGCTCCCAACAACAGAGGTGTGGTTGTCGGTGACGGCCGCCGAGGTGGGGCCGCCGCTCTTCGAGGGGACGGTGCGTGTGGGCCAGGTTGTGAGCCTTCCGGGCGCAGCCCTTCTCATCCCCGAGCTGCGGTACTGGGTGGGTGTGTATGTTGTCCGCGAGCACGGGGGCGTTTTGTTGGTACTGGGATTCGCGATGGGAATCCTGGGCCTGGTGTGGAGGCTCCTTCTCTTCCGCCGCGAGGTGGCGGTGGTGTGGCACGGGAGAGATTTCGCCGTCGCGGGAAAGGCTGAGTACTTCTCTCACCGGTTTCAGATGGAGCTGGAGACCCTTTTCTCCATTCTCGACGAGTGAAGTTCATGGAAGCAGCGGGAATGCAGTGGAGACACAATGCATGAGGTTGAAGGGAGCATAGAGCTCCCGGTGGAGGTCGGATCGTGAGTATGACATTTTCAGTTCTGTTCTGGACAACTGCGGTGATCTACGCGCTGATGGTTGCGATCCAGATCTTCGGTCTGGTTTTCCGGCGGGAGCGGTGGATCGAACTGGCTCCCTACGGCATCCTTGTCGGGCTGGTGCTGCACACGGGCCTCGTGGGGTGGCGGTGGATTGGCACCGGACACGTCCCAACCATCGGCAATTTCGAAAACGGTTTGGTTGGAGCATGGTTCATCGTGCTCATGACCCTCTGGGCCGGATATCGACAGCGCTTCCCGCTCCTCGCCGCCGGCGCCCTCCCATTTGCCTTGCTGATCATGGGGGGTGGTGCTCTGTCGGACACCGCCGAACGTCCCATGGTGGCATCGCTGCAATCGTATTGGCTCTACATCCACATCTTCTTCGCGTGGTTGGCCTACGGCGCATACACGGTGGCGTGTGGCACCGGTGTGGTGTACCTGCTCAAGTCGCGCCGGAAGACCTCGGCGCCGAAGGCGACCCTGAACCGGCTCGACGAGCTGATGTTCCGGTCCACCGTTTTCGGTTTCATCACAGACTCTGTGATGATCGCGGCAGGCTCTATCTGGGCCAAGGATCTTTGGGGATCCTATTGGTCCTGGGACCCGGTGGAGACGTGGTCGCTGCTGTCGTGGTTGATCTATGGACTCGCCCTCCACCTACGCATTACCCGGGGATGGCGTGGGCGGAAGCTGGCATGGCTTCTGATCGTCGCCATCGTCGGGGTGTTGATCTCCTTTTGGGGCGTCAATCTGGTCATGGGCGGTAGCGCCCACGTCTTCAATGTGGGATAGGTTCCTCTTCACCATCCGATCGCGGCTGCCAAACCCGGTCCACCTGTTTGGCTCCTGGAAGTTGTCGGTTGTCCTCATGGTGGTGGCGGCCCTGTACTACGCACTGCTAGCGATCTGGGCCACAATGTCGCCGCCGCACGTGGTTCAGAATATCGCCGGCCTGGCGCCATTTCTGATCGTATATGGCCTGCTGCTGGTCAACACCGGCATCTGTCTGTGGCGCCGGATCCCTCTTCTCCGCAGAGACCTCGGTCGGCGGCCGATGCTGGTTCGCGGGGAGCCCCGCTGGCGGCAAATTGTCGGGTCGGATTGGACTCCCGATTCGGCGGCGAACCGGGTGCGGGCTCTCGGCTATGCGGCTGTTGTTGATCCGGAGTATGGAGTCTGCGGGGTCGCCAAGCGGGGGCGAGTTCTTGCAGTCTTCGTATTTCATCTCGCCTTTTTCCTGGTTGCCCTCGGGTTCGCTCTTTCGTCCCTGGGCCGACGCGAAGCATCGGTGTGGGTGGCTGAAGGCGAGACCTTCGGCGCGGCGCGGACTTCGTCTCTGAACCAGTCCGACATCGTTCCCTCGGATTTCTCCGAGGTCTCGGTCGTTTCCATTTCTCCTGAGTTCTGGCGGGATCGGCTTCTCTTCACCCGCCTCGAGTCGCGCCTACGGTTCCCTGGCGGTGCCGAGAAGGTGACCAGGATCAACCGCCCCCTGTGGCTCGGCTGGGGCACCTTTCTGCGCATGACGGGGTTTGGTTACGCGCCCAGGTACGAGGTCCTTACCAGAGACGGACAGGTGGTCGACAGCGCATGGGTCAAGATGAACGTCTTTCCTCCCGGGCAGCGCGATTACTTTCAATCCGGGGTGCTGCCGCACCGTGTGTATGTGATGATCTACCCTGACTTTAGGATGGTGGATGGGGCCCCGACAACTCGCACGCTCAACCTGGTGAACCCCGCATTCTTCGTCAGTGTGGTGCGTGGCAAGGTCTCACTGGGCGAGGCAATTCTCGAGAATGGCGAGACCTTCGAATTCGAGGGATTGCGTCTACGTTTTCCCGAGATCCGCTATTGGGGAGAGTTCAGTTTCGTAACCGACCCCGGCGCGCCGCCGTTGTTCGCAGGTTTCCTGCTCGGTCTGACCGGGCTGGTGCTCGCGCTTCGAGGTCGACGGGCGGAACTGCGGTGGACGCCGGGATCCGAGGGTCGTCCGGGCCTTCTCGAGGGGTGGGGAAGCGCGCGTCCGGTCGACAGCGACTCAGAGGAGGGGAACTGGTGACCCATTGGTCGCACTCGCTGTATGGGTGGCTGGCCCTCGCCGGGCTCCTCATTGGTCACATGGGCGTTGCCGCGAAGCTCTTGCCCCGACTGCGAGGCCTCACACCCCTGAGTCGTTGGCTCGCTCACGCCTTCACCGCAGCGGTCCTGACGGCGTGGATCGCGAGGATCTTGGTTGCCGGTCACCTCCCCCTGTTCGGAACCTACGAAAGTGCCCTGTCGCTCGCTCTGGCAACGATGATCGCGGCCTTGATTTGGGAGCACACAGGTAGGCGAGGGGTGGTTCTGACGCCACTGGCCGCGCTGACGGCGGGGGCCCTCATGGCCCACGGTCGCGGATTCGACCCAACACCGTACGCCCTCACTATTTCCGAAGCATCGTGGGTGGTCGATGTCCACGCAGCCGTTGCGTGGGCGGCATTCGGGGTGCTGGCGGTGAACGGCATTCTCGCTCTCATGTTGCTTGTTCGAAAATTCGGCAACCGGGCCGTCCTCGGTCGTTGGCTCGTCACCTCGCTTCGAATCGGTTTTTTGCTCCACACCGGAATGCTGGTTTCCGGGTCGGTCTACAAATTCATGCTCTTCGGGACACCGTGGAGCTTCGACCCTGTCGAGACGCTCGGGCTGGTGACATGGTTGGCATATGGCACGTTGCTTCACCTCAACCTGTTCGCCGAGTGGCACGGGGCCAGACTCGCCCGCTGGTGTCTGGCGATCTTCGTGATCCTCGTGGTTTCGTACCGCGGCATCGTCTACTTTCCGGCCTGGAGCACCTATCACATCTTCGATATGGATCTCCGGTTGCACGTTGTGACCGGAGAACCCGAGGGGAGGGATTGATGAGCGGAGAATTATCGCAGGTGGCTGCCATCCTCCTGATGCTCAACAACTATGTCCACGACGTGGCGACCGGTCTGCTCTTGATCTCCGCCCTGTGGGTTGCGTGGTCGGCACGAGAGCTGGGTGAGAAACCCGCCCCGGCTGCGGTGGATCTTTTCAGGGCGATGTATCGCCGGAGTGTCCACTTCGTCTGGGGCTCGGTGGCTGTCATCGTTGCCACCGGGGTGATTCGGACGGTGAACTTCAT
Organism: Deltaproteobacteria bacterium; assembly: GCA_049188105.1. Classification (GTDB taxonomy): domain Bacteria; phylum Acidobacteriota; class Thermoanaerobaculia; order Thermoanaerobaculales; family Sulfomarinibacteraceae; genus Sulfomarinibacter. Next base: position 10,769 of record JAIVTZ010000004.1, read on the forward strand.
GCGGTTCGAGTGGCAGCCGGCGCTCGGGCGCGGGCTCGTTCCGGTGCTGGTGATGAAACATGTTCTGATTTTCACCCTCCTCGGAGTGGGTGGGTATGCGTGGCTCCAACTGCGCCGCAGGCTGCGCCGCCTGGAGGGATGGCGTGAGTGACGGCGGGATCAGAGTGAGAATGCGAACGAGTATCATGTATCATGAATGTGGAGGGTTCCGGTCTTGGGGAGTCGAATGCCAAAGCTGCTGCTGATCACACCGCCGTACCACTGCGGCGTCGTCGAGGTGGCCGGACGTTGGCTGCCGTTGAATCTGCTGTACCTGGCGACGGCTGCCCGACGTGCCGGCGTCGAGGTGGAGCTGTTTGACGCCATGAGCCTATTCGATAGCCTCGAGGGAATCTCAGCAGCGGTTCGGGAGTACGCGCCCGATTTCGTTGGCATACCCTCGATCACGGCGACAGTGCCGGCGGTCCTCGAGACGGCCCGGTGCGTCAAAGAGATCCACCCGGAGACGGCGGTCTTCGTCGGCGGTGTGCACCCCACGTTCATGGCCGAGGAGATGCTGCGAGAGGCGGCGGGTGATATCGACTACGTCGTCCGCGGAGAGGGTGAACGCACTGTCGAGGAGTTGCTGCGAGCCCTCACCGGTGGCACCGACCCGGCAGAGGTCCGCGGCCTGACGTTTGTCGATGTTTCGGGGCAGATCGTTCGCACGCCGCCACGCCCATTTCTCAGCGACCTCGAAGAGTACCCGGCGGCGTTCGACCTCGTGGACTGGCCAATCTACCGGTATTTCGTTATCCCCGGGTCGCGGTTGGGTGCGATATCCACATCGCGTGGTTGTGACCACACCTGCACCTTCTGCTCGCAGCAGAAATTCTGGGATCGGAGCTGGCGGGCTCGTCGGCCGGATGCGGTGGTGGCCGAGATCGAACATCTCTATCGGAACTATGGGGTCAACGTGATTCTGATCTCAGACGAGTATCCGACCGGTGATCCTGACCGCTGGGAGGAGATTCTCGACCGGATCATCGCCCTCGAACTCCCGATCTACCTGCTGATGGAGACGCGGGCGGAGGACATCGTCCGCGACGAGCGAATCCTGCCAAAATATCGCAAGGCCGGGGTGATCCACATTTATGTTGGTCTCGAGGCGACCGACCAGGAGACTCTTGATCTGATCGACAAGGATCTGACCACGGAGATCTCACGCACCACTTTACAGCTGATTCGTGAGCACGGGATGCTCTCTGAGACGTCCTTCGTGCTTGGTTTTCCTCACGAGACCGAAGCGACGATCGACGAGACCTTGCGCCTGGCCAAGCTCTTCGATCCCGACATGGCCCACTTCCTCTGCATTACCCCGTGGCCGTACGCCGATCTCTGGGAAGAGATGAAGGACCGCGTGAGGGTTTTCGACTACGCCAAGTACAACCTGATCGAACCGATCGTCGAACCTGAAGCCATGACGATCAAAGAGTTGGATGCGGCCATCGTGCGCTGCTATCGGGATTTCTACATGGGCAAGATGACGGATTTCTTGGCTTACCCTGACGATTTCCGCCGGCAATACATGATGTCCTCGATGAAGCTCATCATGAAGAGTTCCTTCCTGGTCAAGAAGATCGGTCGCATGGCGATGCCCAGCGGCATGAAGGAGATGATGGCGCGGAAGACGGGCTGACCCGCACTCCTCACCGGGTCAAAGGTCGCGCACGACCCGACACAACCTGACGCACCCCCCCGCGGCGGTGCTACATTCCACGGCGTGAACAACGACCGATCGTGGCGACTCATTGTCGATGGCGGTGTGCCGGGGACGCATAATATGGCGCGGGATGTGGCCGTCCTCGAAGGGGTGTCAACGGCACAGGTACCGCCGACCCTGCGTCTGTACGGATGGAATCCTCCGTGTCTCACCCTCGGTCGCCACCAGGGGGTCGAGGCGGTAGATTTCGATTTCTGCCGTACGGAGGGGATCGACGTGGTGCGTCGACCCACCGGCGGCCGAGCGCTGCTGCACCACCTCGAGCTGACCTACGCGGTCATCGCGCCCCTCGGTGCGGGGCCGCTGCCGCGCGCCCTCCAGGACGCCTACCGGCTGATCTGTGGAGCGCTGGTGCGGGCGATGCGCGCCATCGGCGTCGACGCCGCCCTGACGGATGGCGAGGTCAACGTGCTGCTCCCCAGTCCACAGAGCGCCGTCCCATGCTTCGAGGCGCCGGCAGGCGGCGAGGTTGTCGTAGGCGGCCGCAAGCTCATAGGTTCCGCCATGCGGGCCCATGCCGGCACGATCCTGCAGCACGGCGCCATCCTCCTCGATTGGGACGGCCGCCTGCAGGCGGGGTCCATGGGTCTCGCCGACGACAGCGGGTTGCGGCCCCACATCACAACCCTCGTCGACGAGCTCGACCGGCCCGTGAGCCGCGCAGATCTCCTGGACACGGTCGTCGACGCCTTCGCCGGGGTTCTAGGGGTTTCGTTCGGACCCGACAGTCTCACGGCCGGGGAAGAGGCTCGCGAGCAAGAGCTTGCCACCTCATTCGTCGTCACCGGCTGAAACGGTCACTTCCGCGTCGATGCCGCCCCCTTCCCTGATCCTCGGTCTGATCAGCGGTAACAGCGCGAGGCCGGGCAGGGCGAGGGCGGTTGTCAGTGCAAAGTAGACGGCGTATCCGAGCGCTTCGACACCGATGCCCGAAAAGGCGCCGGCCACGTCTCGCGTCAGGGCGAACATCGCCGACAGGATCGCGTACTGAGTTGCCGCGTGCTCCTTGTCACACAGGTTCATCAGGAAGGACAGGAAAGCGGCGGTCCCCAACCCCTGAGTAAAGGACTCGATCATGGACGCGGCGTAGATGCTCTCGCGCGGCAGGTCGATCGCCGCGACGGCGACGTAGCCGAGGTTCGAGACGAGCTGGGCCAGCCCCAACCACAGCAACGCCCGGAAGATCCCGTACCGGTTGACGAACCAACCCCCTGCGAGGGCGCCGACAATGGTCAGCGCGACGCCGAGGGTCACCGAGATGGTTCCGATCTCGGTCAGCGAGTAACCGCGATCGACCCAAAACGGCTTGACCATTCGACCGAGGGTCGAGTCGCCCACCTTATAGAGCAGCACGAAGGCCAACACGGGGACCATCTCCCAGCGGAAGAGCCATCTCAGCACCGGTGCCAGCGCATGCTGCCGCTCAGAGGCCTCCAGTGGCACCCGCGGGCTCAGCCACGCCGCTGCGGCGAGCGCGAAGAACATCACGGCAAGGGCTACCCACAGCAGACTCCAACCGACAAAATCCGCCAGGGTGATAAACCCGCCACCACCGACCAGCATCGCGACCCGGGCGGCTGATACGCGCGTGCCGTTGATGCTGCCGATCGTCTTCGGGGTCGAAACGTCCACCGCGTACGCATCGATGGCGATGTCCTGGGTAGCCGATGCCGTCGTGAAGAGGAGGAGCAGGGACCACAACAGGAACGACGGTTGGGATGCGTCCTGAGGGATGATCGCGATCGTCGTCGCTCCCAAAAAGAAGAGACAGGCCGTGATCCAGTGCTGGCGGCTGCCGTAGCGATCGACCAGAGGCGCCCACAGGAGCTTCCATGTCCACGGCAGCGAGAGCAGGCTCATGAGCCCGATCTCGCGCAGGGAGACGCCGTGCACCCGGAAGAAGACCGGCCACACGTCGTAGGCGATCCCAAATGGGAGCCCCTCCGCAAAGTAGAGAACGGCGATCCAGAACAGAACCTTGCGCTTCGTCACCGCGTCATCTTACAGAGGCCGCGCCAAGGGATGAGTTTTGAGTTATGAGTTTTGAGTTATCCCCCGCTCACCCCTATGAAGGTCCGGGTGGAGGGGCGGAACTCAAAACTCAAAACTAAGAACTCAAAACTATCGAGGGCGCTAGCCCTCGATGGGAATCGTGGCGACGTCCTTCCGCCGCAGCGTGAACGCCATGCCGATGCCGATGACCACCAGGATGGTACCGATCCAGACAAACGAGATCAGCGGCTTGGTCGAGACGTCGAGGACCAGGCTCGCCGGCGTCGCGCCTTCGGAGGCCACCGCCGGATCGTAGACCTGCAGCTGCACCCTGCCCTCCTCGGCGTCGATGCGGCCCGGGCTGAGGGTGATCCCGCCGGTCCCCGGCACCATCGCCGGGGTCACCTGCGGCTCACCCCCCATGCCGCCGCGATACATCGCCACGACCTCGATGTTCTCGCCCCCGTGCTCGACCGAAAAGACCACACCGAAGTTGATCTTGCCTGCCTCCGGGTCGAAGTCCGAGAGGTCGAAGTCGTCGAAGGTGATCTGGAGCTCCTTGTAGGCCAGGGTCTCGCCCTTGCTCAGCACCACTGTGCGGCCGATGCCGCCGCCGAGCCCGAGAAGCTCGACCCGAACCACGCCCTGGTCGACGCTCATACCGGTCGCGCGCAGCTTGGCGCCGGGGACGCCGGGGATGTCCACCGCCACCGGCTGCACACCTCCGTCGGTGGAAACGACCGACGGCTCGAGCTCAACCGGATCCTGGCCCGGCCGCTCGAGCTTCACGACGACGCCGACGGTGAGCGCGCCGGGCACCGCGTTCTGATTTTCCAGATCAAATCCGCGGAAGGTCAGGGTCCAGTCTCGGAAGGTCGCGGGCTGGTCCTTCGCCAGCACCAGGCGACCCGAGACCGGCGCCTCGCTGCCGGGCTCGAACTCCACCGGCGCCACATAGAGATCGTTGGTGAGGAAGGACTTGATGTCGGGGTTGGCCACCAGCTGGTTGGATTTCTCGTTGACCCACATTCGCGGCTTGAGAACGAAGTTACGGCCGCGCGGCGACGTCACCTCGACCACCATGGCGTCTCTCGCCTGCGGAGTCGGTTTCTCAACGCCGCGGAAGGTCATGGTGTAGCCGAGCACTTCGGTCGGCTGGCCTTCAGCCAGCCGCACCTTGTGCTCACGGTCGAACCAGCCGGTGGTCAGGAATGCGAGCAGGAGCAGACCGAGACCGACGTGGGCGACCGGCCCCCCCGCCATCCGCCAACGGCCGTTTTTGCCATACTCGAACGCCGCCCACCCGTTGGCGATCAGACAGAAAAGCGCGGCGGCAACGTAGATGATCGCCGGTAGGCCGTGCAGCCCGAGAACTATGGCAAGGCCGGTGAAAGTTGCGGTGATGGCCAGCGTGACTGCGAGGTGTCGGCGCCACCCCTTGCGGGCGCGGCTCCAACCCAGGAACGGTGTTCCACCCACAAAGGCGGCGAAGACCACCGCGAGCCAGAATCCCATCCGGTTGTAGAAATCGGGCCCGACCTGCGCCGGCTGGCCCCACAATCGGGAGATCAGCGGCGCCGACGTCCCCAAGAGGACCACCAACCCGAGCAGGACGGTGAGCAGGATTCCGATCACGAAGAAGATCGTGCGCGACATGAATGGCTCGTCGCCCACCTCGGTCGGGATCTCCCGCCACCTGTACATCAGCAGACCCACCGACATGAAGATGAAGAACCCCATGTTGAAGACCAACATGCCGGTGATGCCGAGATCGACGAAGGAGTGGACCGAGAAGTCCGCCAACACACCCGACCGGGTAAGGAAGGTGGCATAGACCACGAGCAGGAATGCTGTCATCGCAAGCACCAGATTGAGGCGGCGGAACCGGTTGCGTCCCCGCTGCAGGAGCATCCCGTGGGTCAGCGCGAGGGTCGCGAGCCAGGGTACGAGGGAAGCATTCTCCACCGGGTCCCAACCCCAGTAACCGCCCCACCCGAGGGTTTCGTAGGCCCAGTAACCACCGAGCATGATGGCCGTGCCAAGCGTGGCCAACCCGAGCAGCACCCACGGCATCGACACCTTGGTCCATTCGTCGTAGCGCTTCATCCACAGGGCAGCGATCGCGAAGGCAAATGGGATGCCCAGTGCGGCGTAGCCGATGAACATGACCGGCGGGTGGATCACCATCCACGGGTTCTGAAGCAACGGGTTCAACCCCTGCCCGTCCATCGGAATCATCGCCGCGGTGAGCCCTTCGTGGAATCGGAAGGGATCCTGCCTGATCAGAAGCAGGAGCAGGGAAAGCACGGTCAGGTTGTAGACCACCATCACCCGCGACTCGTAGGCCCGGGCGAAACGCATCAGCGGCAGACCGAGCAGCACCCCCCAGAAGATCCACAGGAGGAAGCTGCCCTCCTGCCCGCCCCAGAAGGTGGAGATCAGGTAGTGCAGAGGCAGGAGGTTGTCGGAGTAGGCCCACACGTAGTGCAGCCGGTAGTCGTGCGTGACCAGGAGGTACATGAGGAGACCGGACGCCACCACCACTGCCGCGGTCATCAGCACGTAGCTCTGCCGCGCCGGAGAGCGCCAGCGGTCGGGCTCACGGATCGACAACCAGTAGGTCACTGTGGACGCAATGCCGGCGAGAAACGCCAACCACATCAGGATTGTTCCTGGAATATACATGGACTCTCCTATCCGAACGCGAGAGGGTTCAGATGTAAACGGCTGCCCAAGGAGGGCGCCGGATCAGGTTTCGGATCCGTACTTGCGGACGTCGTCCTCGAGGCCCTGGTACTTGGAGGGGCACTTCACCAGCAGCTGCTCGGCCCGGAAAACGCCGTCGTCGAACATGCCGACCGCGACGATCTGCACAGCCTCCTCGAAGTTGCCCGGCTTGACCCCGTCGTAGTGCACGACCATGGTGTCGCCGTCCTCCTCGACGATTGTGAAACGTAGCTCCTGCGACTCGTCGAGGTACTCGGTGGAGTTCTCGACCAACCCGCCGGCGACCTGGACCTTGCGTGCTGAGTTGGCGGCCTCGGCAAAGCTGACGTACGGTGTCAGATTCGACTTGAACGAGGTCGTCCCGTAGGCCAGAAAGGCCACAACCAACACACCACCGACCGCATACCACACACGACGCTGGCGTCGTGAATCACTCATTCAGTCCTCCAAACGGCTCACCTTGCGGTCGAGCCGGTAGACGTATCCAAAAAGGCCAACCCAGATCATCAGGGTGACCACGGCGATACCCATCAAGTCAGACATTTACAGCACCTCCTGCCGGCGCCGCTGCCGGATCGCCTCGATCCGGCAGCCGATAGTATATAACCATACGTACAAACCCGTAAATCCCACAAGCGAGGCCATCAACACCTGCGTGTAGCGCGAGTCGAACTCGTTGGCGCCACGGGTGTTGATGATGGTATCCGGGTGCAGCGACCAGTAGATCCGCGGTACCACAAAGACGAGGAACGGCACCGTCACGAACGCGAGGATCGCATACACCGCCGCCAGGCTGGCGCGCCTCTCTGGATCGTCGATGGCCCCGCGCAGCGCGAGGTAGGCGGCGTAGATCAACAACAGGATGGTGATCGAGGTCTGCCGCGGATCCCAGTTCCAGTAGGCGTTCCACATGATGCGGGCGAATACGGCGCCGGTGGTGGTGGCGAGCACTGCGAAGAGCAGCCCCAATCCGGCGCTGACCGACGCGCGAATGTCGTCTTTGGGGTCTCGGCGCCTGAGGTACATCACCGAGGTCACGCAGGACACCAGGAAGGCGAGCACGGCCACCCACGCCATCGGCACGTGGAAGAAAACGATCCGCGACGACTCGCCGATGAAGCCCTTGGCCGGCTGCACGTAGAAGAACGCCGCGACGATGACCCCCACGAGCCACACCAAGAGCACCCACTTGAGAATCTCAGAAACCAGCTTCGGCACGATCCACTCCCTCTCTAACCCGCACATCTCACCGCAACCGCGAAAGACTATACCCTAACACTTTGACCAACCACCGGTTGCGTTGAGAAATTGCATCAGTCCGACCACACGGCGGGGAACAACGCCGCGGAAACGATGGTCATGATACCGCCCATCGAGAGTACCGCGCGTACGGTCGAGGAGACGATCTCCGGCGATGCCTCGGCGGCGCCCGCCGTACCCTGGATCAAGAAGATCATCAACGGCAGCAACAGCGGCAGCGAAAGCACCGAGAACAGGGCGCCACGGGTCAGAGCGCGGGCGATGATCGCGGCGACGATGGTCGTGATCACGGCGAGAGTGTATCCCCCGAGAACGAGAATGAGCACGAACTCCCACACCATCACGATCGTGTATCCCATGAGAATGCAGTACAGCGGCACCAGAATAGCCATCAACATATAGATGACCAGGATGTTGAAAACCAGCTTGCCGAACCACACCGCCGACGGCGATGCCGCGAGGCGAAGCAGCGGCGCGGTGTGGCTCTCCTCCTCCTTGACGAAGCTGCGGTCGAGGCCGGCGAGGGCGGCAAAGAAAATCACGATCCACAGCAGAACCGCAAGCAGGAACGGCCGGTCCTCGGCGGCGATGCGGTAGGGGCCGACGGTGTACGACACCGCGGCCAGCACGGTGAGGGCGAAGAGCCCGAGCGAGTTGATCGCCACCCGGGTGCGGAACTCCGTCCGCAGATCCTTGGCTGCAACCGCGAACGCCTCAGCCAGCCAGCGCCACATGGCTCGCCCCCCACTCCATCTCGCGCCGGTCGTTCGTCGCCAGCACAACCGTCTTCCCAGCCGCTCGAAGTCCACCGACGTAGTCTTCGAGCCAGTCCTTGCCGGCCGGATCGAGATTCGAGCCGGGCTCGTCGAGGAGGAGCAGAGGCGGATCGTGGAGCAGCGCCTGGGCGATCTTCAACCGCTGCGCCATGCCGGTGGAGTAGCCGCGTACCGGAGTCCGGCGGTCGGAGTCGAGACCGACCAGGTCCAGACACTCGCGACACCGCTCCTCGGCCGGCCCCATCCCGCGGACACGGGCGAAGAAGCGGAGGTTCTCCATCGCGTCGAGCTCCTCGTAAACCGCCATCGCCGGCGCTACCACTCCGAGATGGTGGCGCCACGAATCGCGTTCGACCACTTGCCCATCTCGTTGGTACATAACCTCCCCACGGGTGGGTCGCAGCAGACCGCAGAGGATCGAGAGCAGGGTCGATTTTCCGGACCCGTTGGGCCCGGTGATCACCAGCACCTCGCCGGGCACGGCTTCACCCGAGACCGATCGGAAAACCACCCGCAGGTCGTACCGCTTGGCCACATCGGAAAAGGAGACTCGGATGCCGTCCGCCATCGTCGGGAACGATAGCACGCATCAGGCAGGGTTCAGGGTTCAGGGCACAGGGACGTCCCTGAACCCTGAACCCTGTACCCTGGTCCGGCATTCCGAATTCCGACTTCAACATTCTGCCTTTCCCCCGCCTGCGCTATAGTTGCCCGCGAAGGAGGCGCCCATGCGTTCGGTGATCACCGGAACCGGCATGTACATCCCCGAAGCCAGTGTCGACAACCACGCCCTCGCGCGGATCATGGACACCTCGGACGAGTGGATCCGGGTACGGACCGGGATTGTCAAACGACAGTACGCGGCGCCGGACCAGGCGACCTCCGACCTCGCGGTTCCGGCATGCCGCCAGGCGATCGAAAACGCCGGGCTGAAAACCGAAGACATCGACTATCTGGTGTTCGCAACCATGACACCGGATTACTACTTCCCCGGTTCGGCGCCTTTCCTGCAGCGCAAGCTCGGTCTCGAACAGATCCCGTGCCTCGATATCCGCCAGCAGTGCGCCGGTTTCGTGTATGCGCTGCAGCTCGCCGACGCCCTGATCCGCTCCGGTCAGCATCGCAAGGTATTGGTCGTCGGAGCGGAGGTGCACGCATCGATGATTCCGTGGTCGGACCAGACCTGGAAAACGGTGCTGGCAAAAGTCGATGGGAACGTATCGCCCGAGGAGTACGAGAAGAACACCGAGACCCGTGACCGGCTCGTTCTCTTCGGCGACGGCGCCGGCGCCGTCGTCGTCGAGGCCCGCGACGAGGGCGAAAGCGGCGTCATCGACTGTTTGCTCCACACCAATGGTGACGAGGCCGAACGGCTGTGGACCAAGGCCGGTGGTAGCGCCTTCCGGCCCTACTTCACCCCTGAAATGTACTTTTCGGGCGATGTCGTCCCGGTCGTCGAGGGGCGGAAGGTCTACGCCTTGGCAGTGACCTTCATGCCTCAGGTCACCCGCGAGATCCTCGAACGCAACGGCCTCACCACCGACGATCTCGATCTGGTGATCATGCACCAGGCCAATCTGCGCATCAACGAAGGAGTACAAAAGCGCCTCGAGCTGCCCGACGACAAGGTCTTCAACAACATCCAGAACTACGGCAACACCACCGCGGGGACCATTCCGATCGCATTCCACGAGGCCCTCGAGCAGGGCCGCGCGAAACCGGGCGACCTGGTGTGCTTCGTCGGCCTCGGCAGCGGGCTCAACTGGGGAGCGATCCTCTATCGGTGTTGAGGCACCCACCCAGCCGATTCACCACCAAGGCACCAAGAACACCAAGCCCACCCTCCCGTTTTGAACCGCAAAGACGCCAAGATCGCAAAGACCACCCACTCGGCCCTCAACGCAGAGGCGCAGAGCCGCAGAGCCGCAGAGAAGCCCACGCGAGATTCCACAACGTGGCGAGGTCCCGGCCGTCTGAACGACGGCCGG
>JAIVTZ010000005.1:0-20769 GCA_049188105.1 Deltaproteobacteria bacterium
GCGATTATCTTATGCATAGAGGTGCAGATCTATGAGGACCACGTTGAACATCGATGACGACGCCCTTCAGGCGGCGATGAAGTTCGCCCAAGGACGGACGAAGACCGAGGTCATCAACGAGGCCTTGCGGAGGTTCGTCAGGGCCAAGAGACGCCGTCAGCTCCTCCAGCTGCAAGGGAAAGTCGAGTGGGAAGGGGACATCGACGCCCTCAGGAAGCGCGCATGAGGGTGCTTGTCGATTCGTCCGCATGGGTCGATTTCTTCAACGGCCACCCAAGCCCACATGCCGAGGGTCTTGCCCGATTAATCCGCGAGGAGGCGGATGTGCTGACCTGCGGTGTCGTGGCCGCCGAGGTGCTGCAGGGGATCAGGCGATCGAAGAGTCTCACGAAAATCGAGCGGCACTTCCGGGAGATGGAGTGGCTGACGCCGCGGGAACCCGAGACCTACCTGGAAGCGGCCGATCTCTATCGCCAACTTCGCTCGCGAGGGGTGACGATCCGGTCCACCATCGACTGCATCATCGCCAAGCTCGCGGAGGAGAACGATGCGCTGCTGCTGTCAAAGGACCGCGACCTGCAAATTATCGTCGATTCCGGGCTCCTCGACCTGCGGACTTTGCCTCTCGCGTAGGACATCATGGGTAACGATGAGCTGATCACCTCGGCGCTGCGTCGCTTCGTCAAGCTCGGCGGGCTGGCGGGCCGGGTCGGTGTGTCGGTGCTTGGCGACCAGGTTCTCAACCTGGCCCGATCGGGCGTGAGCAAGGAGGATCACCAGCGGGAGAACCTCCTGCGCAACGCTGCCCGCATCGTCGAGACCCTCGGCGAGCTCAAGGGGGCGGCGATGAAGGTCGGTCAGATGCTGAGCCTGCAGGACGGGCTGCTGCCGCCCGAGGTGGCGCAGGTGCTGCGGGCGCTGCAGCAGGAGACGAAGCCGGTCCCCCCCGAGGTGATCGATCTCGAGATCCGGGGCGCGCTCGACAACTACGACGAGCTCTTCGAGTCGCTCGAGCTCGAGGCCTTTGCCGCCGCCTCGATCGGCCAGGTCCACCGCGGGGTGCTGCGCGACGGCCGTCAAGTGGCGGTGAAGATCAAGTATCCGCTCATCGACGAGATCGTGACCGCTGATCTCTCGAACCTCAAGACCATTCTCAAGGCGCTGTTCACGCTGGTCATGGACGGGGACTTCGACCCGATCTGGAAGGAGGTCCGCGACCGGCTCCTCGAAGAGCTGGACTACCGGCACGAGGCGGAGAACATCCGCCGGATGGGCGAGCTCCACGCCGAGATCCCCGAGATCATCGTCCCCCGGGTGGTCGACGAGGCGAGCTCGCGCAACGTGCTGACGATGGAGTACGTCGAGGGCATCCCGCCGAGCGAGGCGTGTTCGGACAGCTACAGCCAGGAGCTCAAGGACCGCTGGGGGACCGTGTTGGTCGAGTTCCTGCTGCGAGGACTGCTCGAACACCGGATGCTCCACGCCGATCCCAACCTGGCCAACTTCTCCTTCCGCGAGGACGGACGGGTGGTGGTGTACGACTACGGTTGCGTCAAGCGGGTCCCCACCGAGGTGGCAATGGGCTACGCCGACCTCATGCAGGCAGCGATCGACGACCGCAAAAGCGAGATGCCGGAGATCCTCCGCCGAATGGGCATGTCCAAGGAGGGCGATGTCCCCCTGCCCCTCGAGCTGACCGATCCGTGGGTGGAGATCTTCGACCCCATCCTCGCCGTGGCCCCGCCCTACACCTTCGGCGACGATGACGAGTTCTTCAGCCGGCTGATCGACCTCAAGCTCCGTACCTGGTCCTACACCACCGATATCCGCTTCCCCGAGGACTTGATTTTCATTGGCCGGACCTTCGGCGGCCACTTCGGCAATCTGTCGACCCTGCGCGCAACCGGACCCTGGCGGGATCTAGCTCTCGAGTACGCCCGCGCAGCAGGTATTCAGTGATCACGCTGCCGTAGAACTCCCGGATCGGTCTGACTCTCTCCCCCTTGGTGGGGCAGGGGAAAAGGGTCAAGCTGGCGGCGCACACCGGCGCCGTCACCTCGATCGGCGCCGATTTCGACATCGCGACCGTTGCCTATCAGGTCCTGTGGTGATGCGGCGATTCGACGAGATGCCTGCGGATCGGTGGGGCCAGGTCCTCCCTCAGCTCCCCGCCACCCGCTCCCGCATGTCGTGGAGAAACTGCCGAAAATCGATGTAGTTGGGGAGGCTCGAGCGCGGGACGAAGATGGTCGCGCTGGCTCGATCGAGCGCGTCCAGCTCGGCCAGGAGCGTCGGCCGATCTCCGCCGGCCGCGTGTGATTTTTCCACCTCTTCCAGCCGTTTGAAAAAACCCGTGAGCTTGATCGAGATCCAGATCTTGAGGAACAGTGGAACGATCTTGACGAGCACCACCGCCAGCGCCAGCAGCGGCAGCACCACGAACCCGAGATGGTTGAGCCATCGGGTCACCTTGTAGGGGAGGAACTTGGAGAGCCCCTTTTCGCCTTGATCGTAGTAGCGGTCTGCGGCGCGCTTCAACGGCAGCGAGACATTCTGGGCACTCGGAAAACTCTCGCCTGCGGTGACGATCCTCTGCCGGTCGTGAACATCAGCGGCCGCCCGGAGCAGCAGCGGGACGGCGCCGGGATAAAAGCTGTCGAGGGTGACGAGGTTGGTGGTGGCCGACAGGAGAACCAGATCCTCGGGTGGAATGTTGTTGGCGAGGTCGAAGATCCCTTGTGGCGCCACGAGCTTGGTGATTCCCGGGTCCAGGGCCTGGTAGGCATCGGCCCGCTCGAACGAAAGGACACCGAGATCCTCGTCACCGAGCAGATCTTTGATGGCCGGCGAAGCGGGCCCACCGATGGCGAAGGCGGCGTCGATCTGCCCTTCGACGAGGGCCTTTGCGACGGTCCTGGGCGTCTGGCCTTCCGAGGGTTGAATCTCCACCTGATCACTGATGCCGTTGAGCTCGAAAAGAAATCTCGCGACGTAGTCGACCACCGTACCCTTCGCTCCCGTTGCCACCTTGAGCCGGGCAAGATCGGTGATTCTCCGCACCGCAACCTCCGCCCGGTAGAAGAGCCACAAAGGCTCGTAGGCAACGCTGCCCAGGCTCACGAGGTGACTCGTGTCTACCGAGTCGCCGACCACGTGTTCGATATTCGAGGGTGCGAAGGCCACCGTGTCATCGGCGCCGGCGGCCAGCCGCTTCACATTGTCGAACCCGCCATCGGTGATCTGAACCTCGGCCTCGAGGCCCCGGTCCCCGAGGTAGACGGCATAACGCTTCCCCAGCTCGTGGTAGCCGCTCCCCTCGGGTCCCGTGAGAAGCGTGATCTTGTCCGGCGCCGCCGGTTTGAGGATCACCAGCGACACGAGAAGCACGATCGCGATAACAGCGAACGTCGCGGTCCTCGACAACCGCCAGAGGTGGTCTTCCTTGGTGATTGAGGTGTTTTCTGGCAATGGAGGTTCCTTCCAAAACCGGCGGAACCGGAACCACCGAGGTTACACCACCGCCGGGAGCTGCTAGCAGAGCCTCTCACAAAACCCCCATGGCTGTCATCCTGAGCTCGCCAGGGCCTTTGCGGGCCGACTGCGGTCGCGTCTTGCTCACCAGCGGCGAAACTGAAGGTGGGCCAAGGCCCACCCTACCTCGGACCCACAAATTGCGCGGTTCCATATGAGGGTGGGCTTCAGCCCACCTTCAGGGTACTTCTCGAATCTTTTGCGATTCGGGAAGCGATGCCATTGGAAGCAGGGTGGCCCGGCCTGTCACGGCGAAGCGTCTCCGACGGCAGCTCGCCGAACTGGCGTCTATAATCCGCCGCAAACTGCCCCATGTGCCAGAAGCCCTGGTCGGAGGCGATCTCTAGGATGGAAGCTTCAGGCTCCGCGTTGAGAATCGTACGGCGAACCCGTTGCAGCCGTGCCGCCTGCAGGTAGTGCTTCGGCGTGACTCCAAATCGGTCCTGGAAGGCGTAGTTGAGAGTTCGCCAACTGACCCCCGATGCTCGGCAGACGTCCTGAATGCAGGGAGGTTCATCTGCATGATCCTCGATGTAGTCGAGGGCGAGCCGCAGTGCGCGGGCACGGAGGGTGGGTTCGGGAGACCTGGCGCCGGGACTCTGACCGGTCTGGAGAACAGACACCAGGGCGGTGGCGATATCGAAGTCCAGATCTGTCAATGCCGCTTCGGTCGGCACGACCTTGGCTTGGACCGCAACCATCCCGTGGAGCCTCGAGAGGGTATTGCGGAGTGTATCTAAGCGGCGATTGTCCACGTCGACGAAAGCCAGACCGTTCGGAAGGTGCTCCAGAGGGTCAGGGAGACCCATGGTTTCGGCCACCGAACGAATATGGTCTTCCGAAATCGACACGGTATCGCCGTGGAATCCGGGATGTGACATCACTTGGAACTCGTCGTTGGCCGGGAAAGCAATGATGTGGCCATTCGTCCCGGTGCGTCCTCGCCACTCGACATCCGGCGATCGTTCTCCAGTGAATCCGAAGGTCCGTACACCCGGTGGAGAGGTTCCGCGTTGGTGGAACTTGCGGGAAAAGCGGAATCTGGCCAGCAGGGCAGATGGTGTCGTCACCTGTTGCAGGCGCGCCTTCAGCGATCCTCGATCAAGCTGGACCCAATCAAGGCCCCAGCCCTGGATTGCCTCGGCGAACGCTTCGAAATCACCGAACTCTCGCCGAACCGCTGGCAGGGGCGGCGTGTCCGGAACGGTGGTTGGCGTTGAATGGGTCGTCATGGTTGCGAATTTTTGATGTTGTTGTGATGCCGTCTCATACATAATGCCGGAAATGTAATTGTAGCGTTCGCAGTTTTTTGTATTGGATATGCGATCAGCAGCACGACAGGGAAAGCAGAGTGGCAAAGCAGTATATTCCCGGAGACAGAACTACCGGCCGAGAGTCTCGGCTCGGCCGACCACCGTTGCCGGCGGATCGAGCCCGGTCGGAGCGCGTTGTGTCCTTCGTGACGCCGGCAGAACTCGACGCTCTCAGAGAGCATGCGGATGCCAGTGGCATTTCGGTGTCGGCGGTGATCCACCAGATCCTGAGCTCGAGTCTAGCGAAAGAAAAATAGACGTCCCCCGGTCACCAATGGAACTTTTGAACGTATCAACAAAGGAGTAAGACATGAAACAGATTCAAGTAGTGTGTATTGCACTGATCGCTGTCGGGCTGCTCGTGGTGGGTACAGCCACCGCTGCGGAGATCGTCCACGACGCCGAGTACTACATTCTCGACGCGCAAAACGGCGAGCGCTGGGCGGCCGAGGACCAGGAGCTCGACGCCAAGCTCGCCGAGCTCAGGAAGAAATACGGACAGCCGCCGAACATCGTGTACGTTCTGTGGGATGACACCGCCTTTGGCGCCGTCGGTTTTCCTGCACTGCAGAAAAACTTCGGCTACGAGACCCCCAACCTCAACCGCATGGCAGAAGAGGGCATCAACTTCACACGCATGTACAGCGAGCCGGCCTGCACGCCGACGCGTGCCGCCCTTTTGACCGGTAGACTTCCGGTGCGCCACGGCATGGGCGTGGTCGGGATGCCGCACGAGTTCTCGGGCTTGCGAGCCGAAGAGGTCACCATTGCCGAGGTGCTCTCCGAGGCCGGCTATGCCACGGCGTTCTGTGGCAAAGGCCATCTGGGTGACATCGAAGAGAGCTATCTCTACAACCAGGGCTTCGACGAGGCCCTGTTCACGCCAATGAACCAGATCACTTCGCTCTACAGCCCGATGGGCAACGCCGCCAACGCCGTTCTCGGTTTTTCCCCCGAGATCTATCCCCCGGACCCGTACCAGCTCGACAAACCGGGTTTGGTGCCCGAGGGCTGGGTGCAGATCATCGAAGGAAAAAAGGGCGAGCAAGGCAAAGAGTGGTGCGGCACCTCGAACGAGTGCTACGACAAGGTGGATACCGAATGCGAGGCGCGCATCATCGATTTCATTCAGAGGAACGCGAAAGCAGGCAAACCGTTCCACGCCCAGTACTGGCCGAACTTCCTCAACTTTCTCGAGGTGGAGATGCCCAAGCGAAGCGTTGCCGGGCTCAAGGTTGCTGGTGCGTTCCCCAAGCTCGATGCGTTCATCGGCCGGCTCATGGACGAGTTAAAGGAACTTGGAGTAGCCGAGAACACGCTCGTCATTGCGATGGCAGACAACGGGCCGATGGTCCACAGCCCGCCTCCGGGCTGGGGCATGCTGCCGATGCTGTATCGCGGTGGCAAGGGGGACTACACCGAGGGCGGCGTGCGAGTGCCGGCGTTTGCCTGGTGGCCGGGGGTGATCGAACCGGGCCAGGTTGTCGGTGACATCATCCACGTGACCGATCTCTACACGACCTTCGCTCGGTTGGCAGGCGCGACCGAATACATCCCAACCGACCGGATCGTCGACGGTCTCGACCAGACGGCCCTGCTGCTCGAGGGAGACACTCACGGCCGTCGAGACTACGTTTTCATTTACACGGGCCACGAGTTTGCCGCGACGGTCAAGGGCCGCTACAAACGTCACTGGATCGGCGCCGGCGAAGCCGCCGCGGCGGGCACGCCGGAGGCCTACTACGACCTCTACATGGATCCCCGCGAGGAGAGCCCGCAGTTGGTGCCGTTACTCCACACCCAGGGTCAGTTCAACCAGATGCGCGCACGCCACGAGCTGATGAAGAGGAAGTACCCCGACGTGCCCAACGCCAAGGGGATCCCCTACACCGGGCTCTCGAACGCCCGGCCCGAAACCCTGGCCATCGCCGATCGGGTCAAGGCGGCGGTGGAAGCGATGCCGTTCGACGTCAGAGAGTACCTGGAGTTCGAGATTCCGGGCAGCGACTCTGTCGGCGACTGGGGTAATTAGCAGCACAACTCGCGGTCATCGGCCCGCCGCGCGCAGCGTTTGGAGCTCCAAGAGCTCCGGTAGAGTTGCGATCAAAATTAAACAGGAACAACGCGATGATGAGATTGTTTCCATAAACATCTCGAATTGGAGGATGAAATGAGACGATACGTAGCGAAGACAGTGACAATCTGCTTGGTTCTGATCGCGAGCACCATGGTGTCGGCCCAGCAGCCGGATTCCCAGGTGTTGAAGGCCAAAGAATTTTTCGAAACGGCGGGCATACCTGGTGACAGGTGGATCGAAGGCGAAACAATGGTTCCCCACGTCGCCCCGTCGAAGAACTTCCACGCCACCATGCTGTACTACCCCGGGACGGAAGAGCTTCAGCCGGACGAGGTACGCGTTATTTTCATGGGTTCAACGTACTACCCGAATCAGACGCAGTCCGGGATGAGCATTTTTGTTGAGCTCGGTAACGGCGATAATTTCATCTTCGACATAGGCATCGGTTCACTGAGGAACTACAACTCCTTTAGTATCCCCTTTAATACTCTCAATCATGTATTTATTACCCACTTGCACATGGATCACATCAGCGACCTGCCGTATTTCATGATGTTCCGGGGGATTCAAGGTGGCTGGACACCGTTGAACATCTACGGCCCAAGTGGTTCTGAGCCAAAGTACGGAACCGCCCACATGGTGGACAGCATGATGGAAATGACCGCCTGGCACCAGGACAGTTTCAACGCATGGCCGGTCGGGGAAGGCTATAACCCGGCAGTTCACGAGTTTGACTTCATGGATGAAGGTGGCGTCGCCTACGAGAAAAATGGCGTCAAGATCATTCACTGGCCGACCTCACACACCAAGGATGGCGCCGCCAGCTATCGCCTGGATTGGAATGGCCGTAGCATTTGCTACACGGGTGATAATCGCCCCAACAGCCTGACCATCAAGTACTGCAAGGGTGTCGACATGCTGATCAGCGAGGTCCAGACGGCCACTGTTTCGCTATCGGCCGCAGCGCTTGGCATGCCTCCGGCTTTGGCAGCCTATACCGTCGACACCTCACACACGCCTGCCTACGGACTCGGCTACATTTGTGAAAAGACGCAGCCCAAGGTGTGCGTGGCAACCCATTACAGCTACGACGATGTTTTCAATAACGAAACGGTCGCTGAGGTGCGCCACCACTACAAGGGCGCATTTGCATTTGGCGCACCCGATTTGGTCACTTTCAACATACACGGTGATGACAAGGTATGGTGGCGTGAAGGCGTCGCAGCAGAATCCTCACAAGTGCCGAAACCGGTGATGAAGAGCCCGATCATCAAGTTCCCTGCGCCGCTTCATCAGGTCTACGACGTGATCAACGATACGGTCGAAGCCAACGAGATACCGCCAGAGCTGTGGTATCCGGAGGGGCATATGCCGGAGCTGATTCGGGAATGGCCGCTGACCGAGGACGTCGAGATTCCGAACCCGTTTGCGGCGCCCCCTGAGTAGGGAAAAGAGCCCGGTATCTCCGAAAGGCCCGCCGCGTGCAGCGGCGGGCCGTAATTTTTGCGGTCTGCATAACTTGGACCAAGGTCCAATATCGGTTTTGAGGTACTGACATGGCACGTTATTCACGATCCTGGCTTCTCGCAGTTGTCGCCGTTTTTCTTCTCCTGCCCGCCAGCGCCTTCGCACAATCCGGGCGTCCGACGACCGGACCGACCCAGGTGGAGATTGCGGTCATCCTGCTCGATGTGGAACGCATCGATGACGTGAGGCAGGCGTTCTCCGCGAACGTGTTTTTCGTGGCGCGTTGGAACGATCCGCGGCTGGCCCACGATGGTACGGGCGACCAGCGGCGCAACCTCGACGGTGCTGGTCTTTCTGACCCTGGTCGAAGCCACCCTCACCGTGATGCTCACAAAGCGTGGCCGGATCGATAGAGCACGGACGATCGACCGGATCTCCCGGTGGGCCTTCCCCCTCGCCTTCATGCTCGTGTTTGCGACGGCGTTCCTGATCTAGCCCGTTCCCATCCAGACACTCCGGAGGGAACAGCGTGGTTCCCGATCCGAAAATGAGCGGCGGTTGTCAGGCGTGATCATTTGCACAACCATTGCGATTTTTTGATGTGCATGCGATTCATTCTCTGTAAGAATGCCGGCAATGTGAACTGAGAGTGACTGAAATACGCAGCAAGATGAAGACGACAGAAGAGATGTGTCGGTGCCATGACCGAAGATCAACAACTTGGAAGGCAAAAAGAGAGAGGAAGATAAGATGAAACGGAAATCTGGCAGAATAATCGTCCTGGCCGTGCTCGGGCTCCTTGCGATGGGTGCCGCACCGGCCGAGGCGCAGCGGGATTACGAACCGCTCTTCGACAAGTTCAACTTCAGGCTCGAGGGCAGCTGGGTCGCGCTCAGTACCGAGATCAGACTCGACTCTAAAACGCTTGGCGAAGGCACAACCCTCAACTTCGAGGACGACCTCAACCTCGGGAGCGGTTCGGTCATCCCGAGTCTCGCCTTCGAGTGGCAGATCGCCCGCAAGCATCGCCTCGGCGTCCGCTGGCAGGACATCAGCCGGGACTCCAACGCCCAGGCGCTGACCGAGATCCACTGGGGCGACGAGGTCATCCCCATCGACGCCGACATTACCCTTTCCTTCGCCACCACCCAGGCCTTCATTGACTACACCTACTATCCCTGGGTCAAGGAACGTTGGGCGATGGGCTTCGGGCTCGGTTTTCGGGTAATGGACATCAGCTCGACGCTGACCTGGGAGGAGACGACCATCGGTGGCGGTGAGGGCACCGCGAAAGGCACTGCACCGCTACCGTATCTCTACTTCGAGTACCGTCGGCTGTTCTCGGACCACTGGCGGTTCGTCACCGGACTCGGCTGGCTCTATATCAGTATCGAAGACATCAAAGGCGGGCAGTGGATCGGCCGAGCCTCGATCGAGTACCTGGTCGGCGAGAGGTGGGGTTTTGGCGCCGCCCTCAACCTGTCGACCATCGGTGTCGATTGGGAGGGAGACGAACTCCTGGGCAGATTCGAGATTGATGTCAACGACATCAGTATATTTGCCCGCATCAGGTTCTGACCAAATATTTTCGTCCACGCGCCAGATACTCGATACTGGATACTCGATCCACTCACCCGCCCAGGGACAAGCCGTCTCGAGAATTTATGCTTCCGTCGCATCGAGCATCGAGCATCGAGCATCGAGCATCGAGCATCGAGCATCGAGCATCCGGTATCTGGTATCCGGCATCTGGCATCCGGCATCTGTATGCATTGACACGCATCCGGGTTCCACAGTTTCGCCTTCTCTTTCCGCCCGTGCTCCGGCATAATGCAGGCATGACTCGCAAGATCCGAAACACCGGGCGGGCGATCGACGTGTCCGCCCACATGGCGGCGCTGGAGCGCGTGCTCGGCGAGGTGCGGGGGCTGGTCGCAGCCTATCTGTACGGGTCCTACGGCACCCCGTACCAGACGCCTCTCAGTGACGTCGACATCGCCCTCGTCTTCAAGGACGGCGATGAGCCGTCGCCAGAGCAGCACGTCGAGCTCATCGGGCGCGTCAGCGACACCCTGCAAGAGGATGACGTCTCTGTAACCGTGCTGAACACGGCGCCGCTGGCATTTCAACACCGGGTGCTGGCTGAGGGCCGGCCGGTCTTGATCCGCGACGAGATCGCCCATGCGGACTTTCTCGAAAGGACGATCATCCGTTACTGTGACTTCGCGATCGACGAAGCTCGGTTCTTCGAGGAGTACGACAGGGCGCTGGCAGAGGAGTACTGCTGTGGCGCCGGTTGACCGCACGAAGCTACGATCGCATATGGATTTTCTCCGTGGAAATGTGCGCAGGCTCGAGCAGATCCGCGCCGGTGGCCGGTCGGCATTTCTCGATAGTGACGTCTCCCAGGCGGCCGCGACCCGCTGGTTGCAGACCGCGGTTGAAGCGATGATCGACATCGCCAACCATGTGATCGCGCGCGAGGGCCTTGGCGTGCCGAGGGCTTACTCCGAAACGATAGAAATTCTGACCCGCGAGAAGGTCTTGCCCAGCGACCGGCGCGAAGCCTTCCTCGCCATGGTGCGGTTCCGGAACCGGGTCGTGCATCTGTATGACGAGGTCCACCCCGACGAGATCTGGCGCATTCTCGAAAGCGATCTGGGCGACTTCGAAGCCTTCATTGGGGCGGTTGTGGCCCGCTATTTCACAGAGTGATCTTGACGTTTGCGACGGCCCCGACATCACCGATGAGGAGGTTGAGCGGTTGAGGAGCAAATTGTTGGATTGACGACGAAGAACCCGCGGATCAGCTTTCAGCATTCAGCCTGAGAAGAGCCAGAGGAAGAGGCGTGGTTGGGATCCCCAACGTCGAGGATGAGCTTCTCGAGCGGGTGAGGATCCGACCGTTTGGGTATTTCATGATCTGTTTGAGGTCTTTGGGGCGGATACTCTCGGTCCACTTGATCTCGACGGGCCAGAAACGCCCCTCGGCAACCCAGGCCACATCGACCTCGCCCGCGGCGCCCTTGATGTAGTAGGTCGGCCAATGTCGGGCGTAGTGCGTTGCGGCGACGGCCTCGGCCAGCCGTCCGGCCTGCCGGGGTTCTCTGACGGTCGGCAGGATCTGGTCGGCGTACGGGTCTGCAGTGGGCTCGAGCCATGCCTGTATCGCGTGAAAGATGAAGGGGTCGGCGAACATGATCTTTCGTGCCTTTTTGGGGGCGCCGACCATGCGGTCTTCGATCAGCGCGGGTTGGATGAACACGGCATCCATCGAGGACAGGAGCTCCATGTAATCCGCCACCGTTTTGGGATGGTCGATGGAGAGCTCCTTGACCAGAGAGTTCCAGGTCACCTGGCTTCCGATTCGCCGCACGATCGCGCCGAGGATTTCGCGGAGGTAGTGTTCGGACTTTCCGCTCTTGGAAAAGTCTCCCCGAATCCAGTCGGCGTAGGTCGCGAGCGTCGCAATGCGGATTGCACCTCCGATGGCGAAATCGTTGATGGCCGTGAGGTATCCGCCGTGCGCGAGATAGCGGTCGAAAGCTGCAAATGCGGTTTCGACTGCCTCGGCCGGTTCCCCTGTCTCAGCCTCGGCAATTTCCCGCAGCTTGTCCTCCCCGTGTTCGAGAGCGAAGGTCTCCCGGAACGACAACGGCCGGAGATGAAAGTCGACAACGTCTTCCTGGCCCCTTCGGCCGGGGAAGTGTGCCCGGGCCGTTTGCAAAAGGGCGAGGTCGGACCCGGTGATCACCAGGACGGTTCGGTCCAGGAGCCCGGCATCGGCGGCGAACTTCACCGCTCTGTCCCAGTCGCGAATGTAGGTGACCTCGTCCAGGATCAGTCGAACAACTTGGTCAGCAGGCATCTCTGCCAGGGCCTCCTGCAAGTGACGGAGGAGGGAGTGATGATCGTCAATGAGCTCGCCGCTGAGAAAAACCAGAGACTCCGGTGGACAGCCCTGGTCGAGGAGCTGAGCCATCCACAGCTTGAGCAGGGTGGTTTTCCCCACCTGCCTCCCCCCGCCGAGGATGTAAATTCCTGGAATGTCCCGAGGGAGTTGATCCAGGAGACGGGGGTGGTGGGTCAGAGGAAGCCCTTGCAGATGACGGAGTTGAGGATCCCGCTCTCGGAAGAGTAGCGGTGTTTCACGGTGCGAATTGTGAGGCAGGAATCGAATGTCCATATTTAGATATTAGGTGATGAATAAATTTTGTCAATACGCATCGACGCCAGGAGAAACAACGTCAACAGAGTGCTTCTGTTGGCCATCAACTGGGATGTTGCGGAGCCGGCGCTCCACCGGCCAGGGCAGCCGGTGCCCATCTGCTGAGCTCTTCGTCAAGACGCACCAGCTGCTCTCGGCGGATCTGGAACTTCAGCCGGCGAGGCTGATGATCACGACCCCGCGTCTGATCAACGAGGGTGATCCGACCCGTCGTCCGCGGGCGGACGCTCGTTGCCCGCGGTGATCGCGCCGTCGTCGACCGGGGTGATGTCTCGCGGGGGTGGATTCACCTCGCGCCGGGTGGTGAAGGTCGCGGCGATGAAGGCGAGAACGGCCAGCAGCAGCTCGTCAACCAGGGGGATAGGGTCCGGCACCACGAGGTCGACGAGAAACAGGCTGCCGAGCACGAGGAAGAGATAGGGATAGCGCAGGCGGGGCAGAAACCGGTTGACGAGAGCCGTCAAGGGAGGAGCTTTCACAGTGCTCATCTCAATTCATCGCAGCCCATCTCAGTCGTCGTCCACCGGTTTTTCGGCCTCCGGAGTTTCTTCCGGGCTCTCCAAAGGTTGGAAGCTGGAGTAGATGTCGGGCTTGCCGGAGAGCCCGCTGATCCTGAGCACCAGAACGCGCCCGTTCGGCGTCAACTCGATCCAACGTTGGACCTTTTCCCGGAGGCGGCGGATCTCGTGGCTGTTGAGCTCCATGCCCTGGTCCTTGAGGAAAGCGTCGAGCAGGTCCCGTGTCTTGGGCGTGAGCTCCAACATGTTCTTGAACTTCTGAAGAAGGGGTTTTTGCCATGTGTGATCGAGGATGAGGCGCGCTTCGGTGTCCACCTCGGCCACCGGCCCCAGATCGTCACGGGTCAGGGGTCCCGGCTCGATGGCCTCCAGCATTTCGGGATCCGATTCGACGGTCGCCTGCGGTTCGGGATCGGGCTTGCGGGCCTCCGGATCGAGCAACAGACGCAACGCGTCGCCGGTCACGGCAAGCGAGCGCTGGATCGACCGCGTGGCATCTTCCGATCCGGACGGTAGCTCCGTTCCGCCGTGGGACTCGAACCACCGTCGCAGCTGATCGAGGTACTCGGCAAACCTCGTCAGCCGACCGGCGGACACCTCGCCCGCGGGCTCGAGCTCCGGCGGCTGTTTGACGCCGACCGGCGTCGCGATGTCCCCGCCAGTCATCTCGCCGATGATTTCGGCGATGGCTTCGGTGGATTTGCGGGCGTCTTCTGCCGCCGAAGCGCCGTCCGTGGCGACGGTCCATCGGCAGCGCACGCCGACATACTCGGACAACCGCCCCAGATTGTGGGCGGCCTTCTCGAGCTCCATCGTCGTGATCTGATCAGTCATTCACCACCTACAAAACGCATTGATTACATTCTAGCCGATTCCACGGCTGTTGCCACCCCGTTTCTATGCGATCATGCGGCGGGGTCGAATATATGCAACTGGAGATCACAGAGCCCGACGACTGGCACCTTCACCTGCGCGATGGCCGCGCCATGGCGGATGTGGTCGGGCACAGCGCAAGATCATTTGCCCGTGCCGTGATCATGCCCAACCTGCAGCCGCCGATCACGACCGTCGGCGATGCGCTCGCCTACCGCGAGCGCATCATCTCCGCGCTGCCCGAGGGGCTGGAATTCGAGCCCCTGATGACCATCTACCTCACAGATCTGACCTCTCGGCAGGAGATCGCAAGGGCCGCCAGCTGCGGCGAGGTTGTCGGGGTCAAGCTCTATCCGGCCGGCGCGACCACCAACTCGGAGGCTGGGGTCACCGACATCTCGCGGATGCTGCCGATCCTCGCCGCCATGGCCGAGCACGAGATTCCGTTGCTGGTCCACGGCGAGGTCACGGATTCGTCAGTCGACATCTTTGACCGCGAAAAGGTCTTTATCGACCGAGTCCTCGCGCCGCTGGTGGCGGAGGTGCCGGGTTTGCGGGTGGTCTTCGAGCACATCACCACCGGTGATGCCGTCGCTTGGGTCCTGTCGGCGCCGCCGTCGGTGGCGGCCACCATCACCGCGCACCATCTCCTCCTGGATCGGAATGCGATCTTTGCAGGCGGTTTGTCACCCCACCACTACTGTCTGCCGGTGCTCAAGAGGGATCGGCATCGAGAGGCCCTCCTGTGGGCGGCGACCAGCGGCAACCCGCGGTTCTTTCTCGGCACCGACAGCGCGCCCCATCCTCGATACCTCAAGCAGGCGGCCCATGGTTGCGCCGGCATCTTCTCTGCCCATGCCGCTCTCGAGCTCTATGCCGAGGTCTTCGAGAACGCCGGGGCTCTCGACAGGCTCGAGGGCTTCGCCTCCCACTTCGGCGCCGATTTCTACCATCTCGCCAGGAACAACGGCAGGGTGACCCTGGTTCAGGAGGAGTGGATCGTGCCGGAGAGCTACACTTTCGGAGACCACGAGCTGGTGCCCCTCCGTGCCGGAGAAACGGTGCGTTGGAAGGTGGCCGACGAGGTGATTTCATCCTGAGATGAGTGGCGGGCCCCCTGCGTGGTGACCGCACGACGAGGAGAGACAACAATTCATCGTGGCAGGCACCGCTTTGCCGAGCTGTTGTGTGGAGAAATTACCTATGTCTGCAGTGCGGTGCCCGGCACGGCTACAGCCACCCGAGTTCGTTGACGGGCTCGAAGAAAAATCCGCAATCCGAAATCCGCAATCCGAAATTTAGTGCGCGTGCTTGCCCTCGTCGCCGAAGTATGCAACGCGGAACTTGGCGACGAGCTTGCGCAGGGTTTCGACCTGCCCGAGATCCGTGCTCTGCTTGGCCTTCATGGCGTGGATCTGGATGGCGTGGAGCAGCGCCAGCTTGTGCAGGTACTCGTTCATCGCAGTTTCATCGCTGTGATCCGTCGGGGGCTTGATCCTCTGCGCCATGAAGTAGGCGGTGACGATGTCCTGGATCTTCTGTGCGTGCTCTTCCTTGTTGTCGACCCAGCGCACGAGCTGGTTGTAATCGACCGGGCTCGCCTTGGAGAGGGCGACAATTTGGTTCATCGACTTCTCGACGGTCGTGATGTGCTCCTCGATGAGCTGCACCCGCAGCTCGTCGTCGTAGATTCCGCACGGGATCTGACAGTGGGCCGC
Organism: Deltaproteobacteria bacterium; assembly: GCA_049188105.1. Lineage (GTDB taxonomy): Bacteria > Acidobacteriota > Thermoanaerobaculia > Thermoanaerobaculales > Sulfomarinibacteraceae > Sulfomarinibacter. Next base: position 15,726 of record JAIVTZ010000005.1, read on the forward strand.
CGCTGGCGCGGTGGGGGCGAGAAAAAATGCAAGGGCGAAAGCGGCGACGGCGAAGCGTTTCATAGGGGCCTCCATCTTCGAGTTCGAGTTGTTCATCTGAGGTTGCAAGCCGGTGCTATCTACTGATTGAACCCGAGCACCGACGCGGGTTTGCTGAGCTCGATCACGTCGCCGTCGCGCAGAACCCTGAGGACGAGTCTGTCGTCGCCGGTCAACGCGCGGACGCTGTCACCGATCTTCCGACTGAAGTCGGGGCTGCCGACGAGGATTCCGTTGACAGCGAGGATGACGTCGCCGCCGAGGGTCAGGGTCTGGTCCGCGATCATTGCGTTCAGATTTCCCGGTCGGAGACCGATGGCCGACGCGGGTGAGCCCGCAGCAACGCCTTCGACGAGCGTTCCGGCCTTTTGCGGGATGTTGAGGGCGCGCGCCAGCGGGCCTTCGATGAGGACGCCGTGGAGGCCGGTCCACGGGGTCGGGTCGTCGAGCAGCAGATGCTTGGCGAGGTTCGAGGTGATGACAAAGCCGACCCCCTGAAAGCCGCCGCTGGTCGAGAGGATGTGGCTGACGATGCCGATGACCTCGCCTCGCATGTTGAACATGGGCCCGCCGGAGTTGCCCTGGTTGATCGCGGCGTCGGTCTGCAGCAGCTCGACCTTTTCGAAGCCGCCGAAGAGCCGGTTGGGAGTGCGGCGCCCGCTGATGTGGCCCACCGTCAGTGAATGGGCGATACCGTACGGCGCTCCGATCACGAGGACCTGGTCGCCGATCTTCGCGGAATCGGAATCACCGAGCCTGGCCGGCGTGATACCCGCAGGTACACTCTCAACCTTGATCAGGGCCACGTCCGAGCCCGGGTCCGATGCCACGACCCTCGCCGCGACCACGTCGCCGGTGACGAACCGTACCGATACCTGGTCCGCCACCTGCACCACGTGCGCCGCGGTCATGATCTGTCCGTCGGCCGAGATCAGGAACCCGGAGCCGAGGCCTCCCGAGCTGACCCGCCGCGCCGGCCCCTGGTCGGCGACCATCTGCTGGATGGTGGCGATCTCCACCACCGCAGGATCGACCTCGAGAAAGAGTTCCGACAGGATGGGGTCTGCAGCTCCCGCCTGAGACGGGATGAGGAGGCCCAAGCCAATGAGCGGAATGTGCAAGATGCGGAGCTTCATGAAACCTCCCTCGCGAGCATTCTCGAAGCGGCTATTCGATCAGTCCCCGAACCGGATGATGAGACCCGCCGACACGTCGAACTGGTAGAGGCTGTTGTTGTAGCCGTAACACCAGAAGGGATCACAATACGACGTCGTGCTGTTGATGTAGGTGCCGTAGAATCGGCCCTCGAGGCGCAGGCCAATGCTGTCGCTGAAGAAGATCTTGGCGCCGCCGCCGATATTGCCCGAAAACCTCGAGGTGTTGGAGAACCCGTCGGGCCGCAGCCAGGTGCCGCCGATCCCGAAGACCACGTACGGTTGGATCTGGGCGTCGGGGTCGAAGTTCCAGAGCATGCTGACCTGCCAGTAGTCGATCTTGAGCCCGAGCGAATCCTCGAAACGCTGGGCGTCGGCCTCCGTATCCTGGGTGCTGTAGAGAAGCTCGATCTGGGTCATCGGCGACAGACCGAGGCTGAGCACCACACCCCAATTTTCGCTGCTATTGATGTTCACGTCGTGATACGCGCCCTGGTAAAAGGTCTCGACATCCCCACCGAACTGATAGCCGAGGAACGGGGTGATCTCGAACTCCCCGGCCATCGCCGCCGTGGGGGCGAGAAGAACGGTTGTCAATACCAGAGCCTGGATGTAATTCTTCATGTATGTATCTTCCTAGCGGCCTCAGAGGCCGGTGTGAATTTCGACGGTCTCGTCGGGTTCTCGTTGATCTGCGCAGTTACTTGACCAGCGGAATCTCTCCGGCCATCTCGTAATTGATGATGGCGTCCATCTTGTTCTCGATCTGAAAGAACCGGGCGACGGTCCGTCCGGGGAGCACCTTGCCCATCTTTTTCGCGTACGAAGTCTTTATCTTGAGCGTCTCCTTTTCGAAGGCCAGGTGGTCGGTTAGCAGGGACATCGCATCGTCGTCGGTCAGGGTCTCGTAGTTCGAAAAGAGCCGCTTGAGAATGTCCACCTTGGCATCAGTGGCCTGGTCGACGGCGTTGCGGTATTCCCGATACAGGGGCCAAAAAACGGCGCTCTCCGACTCGCTGAGCCCCAGGTTCGAGGCGACTACCGCCTGGCGCTCGGTCTGAACCACCGAGCGGGTGAGCTGGATGGCATCGTCGGCGGTTTGCGCCGGAAGGGCGGCTGCGGCGAAGACGGCGACCAGGGTTGCGAGCAAGACGACCAGATGTTTCATGTTTCTTTTCTCCTTTTTGAACGGTGCCCCCTCGCCGGGCGCATGCCGTCAGCTGAGGAACGAGAAAACGCCCCGGGTCATTCCCGTGTGTCGGAGTCTCGACAGGCAGCGGCCGCGCCGGTGCTCGCCGCCCCCTCGCATGAAACCTGCGTCCAACCGCCGCGGACCTTTGTGTTTCCGCAGTACATCTTGCCGACGCTGTTGGGGTTGTTGAGATAGCCGAGAATGCTCGAGCAGCTCTCGTCCTCGCCCGGTGTCACCTGGCAGGTGCCGCTGAAACGTGGATTATCGAAGCAGCAGGGCGATTGCTGGGTGGCGGTGAATGCGTCCTCGGCGGCGGCTACCGTAGCCAGCCCTCCGAGGCACAGGATGCAGGCGATGGCAGCAATATTTCGAACGGTTGATTTCATCATCGGTCTCCCTTCGGATCAGTTGCGCGGCGCGTTCTCCAACTAGAGATTTTTGTCCGCTGGTTCATCATGGGCGCCATTCTACCGCGTACGGAGCGATTATCTGCATTATGATGGAATCGCTGAACCGATGCGAATCATCGACTATCTCCACCGTCTCGATCTCCGCGGCCTTCCCTGGTGGGAGAGGGCGCCCGTTCGCGTCCTCCAGTTCGTGCAGGCGACCTGGGGGCAGCTCAACCGCGAAAAGGTCCTCATCCGCGCCTCGGGTCTGGCCTACTCGTCGCTGCTCGCGGCGGTGCCGCTGGCGGTGGTCATCTTCGCCATGTTCTCGGCCTTCGGCGCGTTTGACGATGTCAAGCAAAAGGTACAGGACTTCCTGTTTTCACAATTCCTGCCGACGAGTCAGGCCGAGATTCTCTCGTACTTCAATCAGTTCATGGAGGGCGCCAGCAGGCTCGGCCTCCTCGGTTTTCTGTTCTTCGTATTCGCCGCCATCCTGCTGCTCGACAACATCGAGTCCAACTTCAACGACATCTGGCGCGTCACCACCCGTCGGCGGTTCATCGCCAAGATCACTTCCTACACCTCGGTGCTGGTCTTCGGCACCCTCTTCCTCGGCGCCAGCATCACCATCTCGGCGCGGATCAAGGCGGCCATTTTCCGCGAAGTTCCCTTCGACCTCGGCACTCTCGAGACGCTGGGAACGTGGATCTTCCCGTGGTCCCTGAGCTTCCTCGCCTTCCTCCTCATGTACAAGGTGATCCCGTTCACGCGGGTGCGGTTCAGGAGCGCCCTGCTCGGGGCGGCCATCGGGAGCATTCTGTGGGAGGTCGGGAAGAACCTCTTCGCCAACTCGATCGGACAGTCGGTGCGCTACTCGACGATCTACGGTTCGTTGGCAGCGGTCCCGATCTTCCTGATCTGGCTCTACATCACGTGGATCATCGTCCTCCTGGGTCTGGAGATCGCGTTCACCCACCAACACTTTGCGGCCCTGGTTCGGAGCAAGGCGGCCGGTGGGCGCGACGACTGCGACCGTGTGCCCATCGGGCTCCAGCTCTACACCCTGATTGCGCAGCGATACCACCAGGGCAAGGACCCGCCGACCAGTGACGAGCTCTCGCGCCGCTTTCTGGTCGCGACAGGCTCGGTGGACAGCCACCTCGACCGGCTGGTGTCGGCGGGTCTCGCTCTGATGGTGGCGGTGGGATCGGCCGAGGAGGGCGTGGTTCCAGCCCGCTCCCTGGCCGATGTGCGGGTAGCCGACGTCATCGCCGCCTTCATCCCGATGGGCGACGAGGAGATGCGCGAGCGCCCGATCGAGATTGCGGTCGAGGGCGTGGTCGAGGACTTCCGGAACGCGGGCTTCGAGGCCGTCGGCGAGACCACCTTTCTCGAGCTCGTCAATCGGCTGTGACGCGATGGACTACCAGCGCGACTTCTCCGAGCTCCACCCGGAGACCATGTTCGACGAGCGGGGGCGGTTGCAGAAGGCGCGGAAGACGGCGGCGGTGATCCTCGACGCGATGCCGGGCTTCGGTCTCGAACCCGCCCGCGCGCGCCTGCTCGACATCGGCTGCTCGACCGGGATTCTGACCCGGCACTACGCCGAGCTCTTCGGCGAGGTGGTGGGGGTGGACATCGACGACGGCGCCGTCGAGTGGGCAGAGAGCAACCGCTCAGCCGACAACATCGAGTACCGGGTCGGCGACTCGATGGAGCTGCCGTTTTCCGAGGGCGAGTTCGACGTCGTCACCTGCACCCACATCTACGAGCACGTTCCGGACGCGCAGCGGATGCTCGACGAGATCTTCCGGGTTCTCAAACCCGGCGGGCTCTGCTACTTCGCGGCCGAGAACCGGCTGCGCGTCTGGGACGGGCATTACAATCTACCCCTGCTGACCCCGCTGCCGAAACCGCTGAGAAATGCATACGTCCGATGGACCGGGAAGGGAGAGCGCTGCTACGAGACCCACCTCAGTCTGTGGGGGCTGCGCCGGCTGGTCCATCGATTCGAGATCACCGATTACACCGCGGCCGTGGTGCGCGATCCCGAGAAGTATGCGGCCGGCGACATGATCCGCCCCGGGTCGTTCAAGCAGCGCGCCGCGCTCGCCCTGCTGACGGTCGCGTACTGGGCCTTCCCAACCTACCTGTGGATCCTCCGCAAACCTTCAAATCGTTGAAACGTTTGAACGTTAAACGTTAGAACGTTGCCTCCAGCCCACCCGCAGGTGAAACGTCAAATACTCAACGTTTAACTTTTAACG
>JAIVTZ010000006.1:0-16072 GCA_049188105.1 Deltaproteobacteria bacterium
AAGGCCTTGATCACGCCTTCATCGGTCGGGTCGGGCAGGACCACGTACCCCCGCCGGTACAGCTCCTGGGCCTTTTTCAGGTCTTTGATCTTGACCTCGCCGCCGATGTTCTTGGCGCCCTGGCCCCATTTCAGCTCGACGCACTCTACGCCGAGCTCCTGGATCGCGTACTCCTGGGTCCCCAACCGGGTGTCCTCGACATTGGCCTGGACGATGATCGCGCCGTAGCCGTCGATCTGGTGGTCCCGGTAGAGCTTGATCCGGCGCTTGAGATCGACGGTGTCGGTCACCTGGCCGTTCTCGATCTTCGCCTCCATGTCCATGCCGACCACGTTCTCGCCGATGGTCAGGCCGGTGCCGGCGAGGGCGGAGCCGATCGCGAGACCCTCCCAGTTGTTCTTGGCGATGTCGGTGGAACCGATGCCCGGGATGATCCACGGGTAGCGGAACTTCAGCCCGCCGTCGTGGCCGAAACGGACCTCCAGATCGACGGCCGGAAAGATGGCCTTGTCGCTGTCGGCCTCGATGCCGTGGGCGCCCACCGCCGTTCCCATGATGTTGAAGTGCGAGTAGTCGACCGGATAGGCCTTCTCGCTGGCGGTGGTGATGACGCCGAATGGCTGAGGGTAGATCACCTCGTGACCACGGTAGGCCGACTTGCCGATCTCGCACATGCCGATGCATCCGTCCACGCAGGTGACGCACATGCCCGACGCGGGAACGATCGAATCCTCGGTGCGGTTCTTGGTCAAGGTGGCGGCGGTGGCGTTGATTCTGGACAGGGACATATTTCTCCTCCCTCAGTCTTTCTTGATTTCACAGGCAACACATGGCTGCATGTAACACATCATGTCGTCGAACTGCGGCTTGTCGACACAGGGCGGCGCCAGGTTCGCGCAGCCTCCGCAGATGGCCTTCTCGGGCTCGTTGTAGGTGCACCGCAGCTCACATACCGGACACACGTACATGCACGCGCCACAGAGCCGACAGACCTCGGAGTTGCTGTCGAAGGGCGTGCCGATGCTGCGGTCTTGGCCGCGCCCGGTGAAACCGATGGCGCCGGCCACCATCTGCTCTGCGCACATGCGGACGCAGCGGCCGCACAGGATGCAGTCCTCGTTTTCCTGGCGGAATCGTTGTTGGCGAACCTCGAGCGCTGCGGCGATGTCTTGAATGGTCTTCGACTGCGGACACGAGGCGAGCAGCAGCTCGACGATCATCTTGCGCGCCCGCAGCACCCGCGCCGACGCCGTCCGCACCTTGAGCCCCTCCTCGGCCGGGTAGGTGCACGAGGTCACCAATCGCGAGTCCGGCGGGTCGCCGACCTCGACGACGCACAGGCGGCAGGCGCCATAGGGGCTGAGACCCTCCATGTGGCACAGGGTCGGGATCGGGAGGCCGAGGAACTGGGCGGCCTCGAGCAGGGTGGTGCCCCGGTCCACCGACACGTCGATGCCGTTGATCTTCAGGTTGATCATTCTGCATGTCCTCCAGCCGCCCGGACGTCCGGCGCCGTGCGCTCGACGAACTCGAGATCGCAACGCAGGCAGCGGCGGGCCTCCCGTGTCGCCTCCTGCATCGACAGTCCGACCTCGACCTCGGCGAAGTTCCGTTTGCGCCACTCGATCGAGGCGCGTGGCGTCTCGACGCGGTCGTCACGCGACTCCTCGGGGTCGACCTCGACCGGCTCGAGATGCACCGTGGGCATCAGTGATTCCACGGGCTGCACCAGCTCCTCGCCCCTGACGAAGTGGTCGATCATGACCGCCGCCTTCTTGCCGTCGGCGATGGCGTCGATGATGGTGTTGGGTCCGGTGATCACGTCGCCGGCGGCGAAGACCCCGGGTCGGCTCGTGAGTAAGGTCCTGGCGTCGGCCTTGACCGTGTTCCAGTCGGTCACCTCGATGCCGCCCGAGCGGGCCGGAGTGATGCTGTCCACACCCGAGTCCTCGCTGATGGCGACGATCAGGGTGTCGAGCTCGACGACATGCTCGCTTCCCTCGACTGGTACGGGTCGCCGGCGGCCGCTGGCGTCGGGCTCCCCGAGGCGATTTTGTACGCACTCCAGGTGGGAGAAGAGGCCGCTGGTGGTCTTGATCTCGGTCGGGCTGACGAGGGTCTCGATGGTGACGCCCTCCTCGATCGCCGCCTCGACCTCCTCCTCGAAGGCCGGCATTTCGGCCCGGGTACGGCGATAGAGGATGGTGACGCTCTCCACGTCGCGTTGGCGGAGGGCCGTCCGTGCCGCGTCGATGGCCGAGTTGCCGCCGCCGATGACGCCGACCCGTCCTTTGGCGAGCTGCTCGGATTTCAGGTTGAAGGCCTTGAGAAACTCGATGGAAGGGTAGACACCGGGGACGTCCTCGTTGTCGAGCCCGAGGGGTCGGCTCTTGTGGGCCCCGAGGGCCAGCAGGACGGCGCTGAAGCCGTCCTCGAAGAGGCCGTCGATGGTGATGTCGTCACCGAGGGAGGAGTTGCAGACGACGGTGATGTTGTCGTCCAGCAGGGAGTCGATCTCCTTCTTGATCACGTCGCGCGGCAGGCGGTACTCCGGTATGGCGCAGTACAGCATCCCTCCGGGTTCGGGCTCGGCCTCGAAAACGGTTACCTGGTACCCCTTGAGCGAGAGGAAGTGGGCGGTCGTGAGGCCGGCCGGCCCCGCACCGACGACCGCTACGCGCGGCGGCTCGCCATCCTCCCATTCGACTCGATCCGGTTTGAACACGGACGGATCGATGCGATCCGTGATGAAGCGTTTGAGCGCCCTGATGGCGATCGAGTCGCCACCGCTGGTGCCGGCGCGGCACCTCTGCTCGCAGGCATGGTCGCAGGCACGGGCGCACACCGATGGGAATGGATTGGCCTCGCGGATGACCCGATAGGCGTCTTCGTACTCGCCGCGGGCTATGTGGGCGACGTAGCGCCAGGCCTCGGTTCCGACCGGACAGGCCGCCTGGCACGGCGGCCCTACCAGATCCTTGCAGACGAAGGCGTCGCACCGTTTGTCGACGATGTGCCGCTCGAACTCGTGGCGGAAGTACCGCAAGGTGCTGAGGACCGGGTTGGCGGCCGACTGACCGAGGCCGCACATCGAGGTGTCCTTGACCACGATGGCGAGCTCCTCGAGCAGCGCCAGCTGATCCAGTGTTCCACGCCCCTGGGTGATGTCTTCCAGGATCTCGTGCATCCGCTGCGTTCCCTTGCGGCAGGTGAAGCACTTCCCGCACGATTCGTCCTTGAGGAAGCCCAAGAAGTACTTGGCGACGTCGACCATGCAGGTGTCCTCGTCCATGACGATCATGCCGCCCGAACCCATGATCGACCCGGCCCCCCTCAGACTGTCGAAGTCGACGGGAAGGTCGAAATGCTCGGCCGGTATGCACCCGCCCGACGGGCCGCCGGTCTGCACGGCCTTGATCCGGGCCTTGCCCGGCGGACCGCCGCCGATGTCGTGGACCACCTCGCCGATGGTCATCCCGAGCGGGACCTCGACGAGGCCCGTGTCGCGGATCTTTCCGACCAGCGAGAAGATCTTGGTACCGGTGTTTCCGGGCACGCCGACCTTGGCGTACTCGGCGCCGCCGCGATTGATGATGACCCGGATGTTGGCGAGGGTCTCGACGTTGTTGATACAGGTCGGGCAGCCGTCGATGCCCCGCTCGATGGGGTAGGGGGGCCGTTGTCTCGGCTCCCCCATGAACCCTTCCACCGACCGGATGAGGGCGGTCTCCTCGCCGCACACGAAGGCGCCTGCGCCCCTCACGATCTCGATGTCGAAGTTGTTCCCCGTGCCGAGGATATCGCTGCCGAGGAGACCGAGCTCCCGTGCCTGGCGAAGGGCGATCATCGTGTGCTTGATCGCCAGCGGGTACTCGCTGCGAACATAGATGATGCCGTGCGCAGCACCGATCGCGATGCCGGCGATCAGCATCCCCTCGAGGATCGCGTGCGGGTTGCCCTCGAGGAGGCTGCGATCCATGTAGGCGCCGGGATCGCCCTCGTCACAGTTGCAGACCACGTATTTAGGCTGATGACCGTTGCCGCAGGCCCGGGCGAGCTCCCACTTCCTCCCGGTCGGGAAACCGGCACCGCCGCGGCCGCGCAGACCCGATGCCTTGACCTCCTCGATGATCCACTCGGGGTCGGCCTTGGAGAGCACTTTCTCCAGGGCGGCGTAGCCGTTGCGTTCGAAGTAGTTGTAGATTCGGATCGGGTCGAGCATCTGATTGTTGCCGAGGATCGTGCGGGTTTGCTTCTTGAAGAACGGAATATCGCTCTGGCTGTGGAACTTGGTCCCGACCTGAGGCTCCGTGTAGATCAGCTCTTCCTCGACATAACCCCCGAGAGCGGCCTTGATGACTCGAGGAACGTCCTCCATACGCAACCGCGGATACAGGTGCAGCCCGGGTTCCACGAGGATGAACGGATCCATCTCGCAGAAACCCTGACACCCCGTGATCCTCAGCTCGATTTTGTCGCCCAGGTTCTGCTCGAGGATGCGACGCTTGATGATCCTCATGATGTCGTTGGCGCCGCTCGCCTGGCCGCAGGTGCCGGCGCAGACCACGAGGGTGGGTGTTTCCGTCTTCATGTCTTTCTCGCTGGAAACGCGCTCGCGGAAACCAACGAGTTCGTCGAGGGATAACAGTCTTCTCATCGTGCAGCCTCCTACGCGCCCGATCCGCTCACGTCGAGCAAATGGCTGAAGCAGCCACGGCGCGAACAGATCTGCACCATGCCCCCGCCGCGGACGATGAGCGGGACCATGGGTGCGCTGCAGACCGGGCAGTCGGTGGCGCCGGCGAGCTCGGCGTGGCAGGTCGGGCAGAAGATATTGAGGACCGTGTTTTCGGGGATCTCGTCCTCGGACTCGATGGTGAAGCTGCCGTAGAGCGACGAGAGCCTGAGCCAACCGTGCTTGCGGCCGAAGGAAACCGTGACTCGCACGGAGGGATGGCCTTCGATGGGGTGGTCGGGGTCCATCAGGCTGCGGTTGCAGCGAGCGCAAAAGACCTCGACCGGGAAGACCCGCTCGTCGGTGGCGACCTCGACGAAATCGAGGCCGACCTTGGTCTTGTCGATGATCTCGCCGACCTGGCGGGTGTTGACCTGTGGAAAGTAGTGGCCGTCGACCACCACGATCGGCCCGAGCGCGCAGGCCCCGAGGCAGTTCACGGTTTCCAGGGAAAACTCGCGGTCCTCGGTGGTCTCACCGGGGTGGATGCTGAGCTGCCGTTGGAACTCCTCGGATACCGCCGGTGCGTTACGGACATGGCATGCGGTGCCCATGCAAACCGAGCACAGGTGCCTTCCCCTCGGCTCGAGCGTGAAGGCCTTGTAGAAGGTGGCGACACCGTAGATGTCCACGAGCGACCGCCCGGTCCGTTCGGCGACCATCCGCAAGGCGCTTTCGGGGAGGAAGCCGTACTTTGCCTGGATGCCCTCGAGGATCGAGATCAGCCCACCGCGCTCGCCACTGTGCTTGTCGATGATGGCGGGGACCAGGTCCGCGCTCCACTCACCCTCCTCGTAGAGGTCGCAGAAGAGGATCGGCGAGGCCTGCTTCGAACGCTGTACGCAGCCCGGCAGGTGCATGCAGGTCAAACAAATCTCGCCCCCGGTCTGATCTGTGGGGTTGGCCGTCTCAACGTCCGAACGATGTTCCATCTATCCTCCCTGGCCCGAACTCTTCATTGGATGCCGGTGGTGGATCTCTCCGGGGCGAATCGCCCCGCTGGGGAGAGAAGTCCCGCATTCCGGCCTCGCGACGAAACCCGGTGAGATGTGTAGCGGAGGTCTCATGGAATCACTCAACAGTAGTCCTCGCAGTGCCACACTCCGCTCATCGGCCGCTCCTTCCAGCATTCCTCGCGAATACTGCAGCTGACACAGAGCCCGGCTGCCTCTGTGTCTGCGCCGGTATCGGACTGCAGCGTCATATAACCGCTGCAACGCTTCACCGGCTCGCGACCCGAGCTGCAGAAGACACAGAGTTTGGCGAAGCGACAGCTGACGCACAGGTCTTGCAGGCCGGTCTTTCGCCTCGGTCGCCGTCCCGTCTTGATCACTTGCATCGGACGGTAATCAAGCAACTCCGGTGCCAAACTTCAGCCAACTCCGAAGAACTGTATTTGAATCAGTATCTTAACCATGTTTTCAGTTGCTGCCGGGAATGGGTTTCCCTGAAAGAGGCGGGGCATATCGCCCCAGGGCCAGAGGCCCGGCCGAAAACCCCATCACGGCTGCAAATCGCGAATGAGGTACATTCTGTGCCGCCGTAAGTCCTTGAAGTAGAATGACTACGCCTACGGCCTTCCGGCGGCACAGCTCGCACCTCCTCACAATTTTCGCTTCGCGAGGGGTTTCCGGCCGGACCTCTAGCTTTCGAGGCGCTTCAGCTTCTGGCGCAGGGTCTTGCGATCGATGCCGAGGATCCGTGCCGCCTGGGTTTTGTTGCCGCCGACCAGAGCCAAGACGTTGCGGATGTGCTCTCTTTCGACCTCGGCGAGAGTCCGGTCGAGGCCGCGTTCGCCGGTGATGGTAAAACGCATGTATTTGGGGAGATGTGGCACCTTGATGGCCTCGCCGGGACTCATCACGACGAGTCGCTGCATGAGGTTCTCGAGTTCACGGACGTTCCCGGGCCAGGGGTACTGGAGAAGCGCCTCCTCAACCCGGCCGTTCAAGTGTGGCGCGGGGAGGTCGTACTCGGATGCGAACTTGTCCACGAAATATCGGCTGAGCTGAACAATGTCTTCGGAACGCTCACGCAGCGGTGGGGCGACGATGCTGATCACGTTGAGGCGAAAGAAGAGGTCCTCACGGAACAGCCCCTTGGCGATCAAGGTTTGCAGCTCCTTGTTGGTGGCCGCGAGGATCCGGACATTCACCTCCCTCGGTCGCGTTGAGCCGACCATGAAAACCTCGCCGTCCTGCAGCACCCGCAACAGCTTGACCTGCATCGCCAGACTGGTCTCGGACACCTCGTCGAGAAGGATCGTGCCTCCGTCGGCTGTCTGGAAGAAACCAGCGCGCGACTCCGTGGCGCCGGTGAACGCACCCTTCATGTGCCCGAAAAGCTCGCTCTCGAGCAGCCCCTCCGGGATCCCGCCGCAATTGACCGGCACGAAACGCGCCGAGGATCGCCGGCTGGAGTAGTGAATTGCCCGGGCAATGAGCTCCTTGCCGGTGCCGCTCTCGCCGCTTATGAGAACCGTTGCCGGTGTGGATGCAGCCTTGTGGATCGCGCGATAGACTTCCTGCATCGGTTCGGACCGGCCGAGGATCCCGTGAAAGCTCCCCGCCTCTCCGTCGGGCAGGGGCTCATCCGGTCGATGCAGCCGCTGCCTGGCCAGGACCTTCTCCACGGCGGACAGCAGCTCCTCATCGGTGAAGGGCTTGGCCAGGTACTCGTCTGCACCGCTCTTGACCGCCTCGACTGCGCTGTCGATCGAGGGGTAGCCGGTGATCATGACGACCTGCGTGTCCTGGAAGTTCTCGCGGACGTGTCGAACCAGCTCGAGCCCGCCGATGCCGGGCATTTTCATGTCGGTGATCACGAGATCGACGGTCGCGCTCTCGAGCATCCGAATCGCCTCCGTAACGCTCAAAGCGGACCACACCCGGTACCCGCGATCCATGAGATTCCGTACGATGACCTCCACCGTAGTGGGGGAATCGTCCACCACCAGGATTCGCTCACCGTCAGCCACAGGCGCTCTCCTCACAACCCTCTTCCTGGACCGGGATCTCGACCTCGAAGCAGGATCCCTGTCCAGGTCGACTGTCGACGCTGATTCGCCCGCCGTGTGCGGAAACGATCCCGTGAGCCACCGCCAGCCCAAGGCCCGTGCCCTCGTTGACATCCTTGGTGGTGAAGAAGGGTAGAAAGACTCTCTTGCGCACCTCGCTACTCATGCCAAGACCCGTGTCGGCGATCCTCAAAACCGCCACTGATTTGCGATGTTGGGTTGAAATCGTCAGCCGTCCCCCTTCAGGCATGGCCTGGATGGCGTTCACCACCAGGTTCACCAGCACCTGTTGGAGCTGCGAAGCATCGGCGACGACGTCGGGAAGGTCCTCCTCGAGATTTCGAACCACTTCGATCCGGCTCATGGCACAACGTGACTCCAACAGGTAAAGTCCATCCTCCACCAGCTGGTTGAGGTTGACACGAGTCATGCGTGGTGCGGTCTGACGGGAAAAAATCAACAGCTTTCGGACGATCTCTCGCGCTTGGAGGGCCGCAGATTCGATCTTCTTGATGTCTTGGTCCGCCGGATCGGGAAGATCCGCGTGCTTGCGTGCGAGCTGCGCGAATCCGAGCACCGCGCCGAGCGGCTCGTTGAGCTCGTGCGCGACACCGGCTGCCAGCTCTCCGATGGTTGCGAGACGATCCGCGTGGAGGAGTTGCTCGTGGAGACGTTCATGTTCCGCGGCCGCTTCGCGGCGTTCGATGATCACGGCGACCTCACGCGCGATGGCGTTGAGCAGGCTGCGCTCTTCCTTGAGAAACGGACCTTCGTCGATCTCCGGTCGCTCCTCGCGATAGATCACCTCCACCAGTCCGCGCTCGATCCCGCCCACTATGATCGGGGCCCTCTGTCGGAGGTCGCTGTCTCTATCCGAGGCCGAGGAGTAGCTACGGCCGTCGAGGACGATTCTGCCAACGGCGATCTCGGGGTACTGCCAAGCCGGAGGCAGCAGCGCGGCAATGCCTTTCAGGAGCTCATCGAGCGAAATTTCTGGTCGTTCCGAAAGCTGGGCGAGGTTGTAGAGACCGGTTAGCTCCTTCACCCGTTCGCGTAACGCCGCCTGGGCTCGTTGGCTGACCAGTGCGATAGTGCAGCTTTGCGCAAGGTGGCCCAGGGCAGCGAGATCCTCCTGGGAGAACGAGTGTTCCTCGCAACTGCTCAGACGCAGCCAGCCGGTCGTTTCATCACCCATTGTCAGGGGCAGCAGCACCGCCGATGCGATCTCCGGGTCGACAATTTGCCGCTGCGTCAGAGGAACCGGGAGTGGCCGTGAAAATTCTTCCGAGCAATGGACCGCATCGCCCGGCTTCGTGTCATCTTCCGCCGTCTGTCCGGCAAGCTCACACAGCAACTCGCCACATGGCGCCGCCGACGCACTGCCCTTCCGGCGGTGGCAAGCCACCAGGTCGAAATCGATTCTGCCATGCGGGTGTTGCTGTGCGCGACATCGGGCACACGAACCATTCTCCTCGACCCACAGATCGACGGCGGTGCTGTCGGTGTGACTCATGAGCAGGCTGCAGACGTGACGGAGGAAATCGACTCTGGAGGTCTCGTCGTGGGGCAGACTGAGGATAAGGTTGGCCAGGCGATGACTGCGTCGGCTTTCCCAGTATCTAGCCCGCATCATTCACCCTGTGTCGATTTTTCGGCGGTCCCGACAGAGAGCTCCAACGCGGCGTCGGTGACGGCGCCGATCTTGGCTGCGAAGCTGGTTTTCTTCTCGAGATCTTCGTCTGTGATGATGTGGACGTCGAGCAGATCGGGGTTGGCGTAGCCGGTACGGAGATAGTTGATCTCCCCGAGGCACAGGCTCCAGCCCTCGAGCCAGGTTGAGAGGTCGTGCCGCTGTTGGTCGTCGCCCTGAAAGTGGATCAGCAGATCGATGTCGCTCGATGGCCCGGCACTGGCGTTCTTGGTGCTGCCGATGATGTACACGGCGGCGACGGCGAACCGTTCCGGATCGATCTCGGCGGCGATCTTCTCCGCCATCTGCATCCGCCACCGCCAGTAGCTCTCAGATTTTCCCTGGGGTCGGCCGATCGGGGTCTGACGAGCCTCGTCGTCTCGCTCCCCGGCCTCGGCGAGTACGGCGACGGCCTCGTCGAGCTCGGAGTTCATCAGGACGCGGATGATGCGGCCGCCGTTGGCGCTTGGTATGTCGATGACCCGCACGACATCACAGAGGTGCTCGTACTCCGGGAGCATCGCCGCCAGGAGGTTGTGGGAGGCGTGGAGAAGGCGAATGTTGAGGAAGCTGTCGTCGTCGGGATAGAGCGGCAGGTAGCGGATCTCGGACTCCACGAGGTCCTGGAAGAAGTGGGTGCCGAAGCTCAGATCCGGCAGGTAGTCGCCGGTCTTGCGCGCGACCTCGATCAGCATCGCGGTGCTGTTGATGTCGGAGTAGGTGACATTGACGCCGAGCTTGATATCGCCCCGACTGCCCCAACGCCCCGGCCCGATGAGGATGAACTGG
Source organism: Deltaproteobacteria bacterium (assembly GCA_049188105.1). Classification (GTDB taxonomy): domain Bacteria; phylum Acidobacteriota; class Thermoanaerobaculia; order Thermoanaerobaculales; family Sulfomarinibacteraceae; genus Sulfomarinibacter. The sequence continues at coordinate 10,231 of JAIVTZ010000006.1, forward strand.
CGCTTTGGCAGCAGCTTGTTGAGCTTGCCAATGGCCTCGCCGACGGCCAGGAGATCGGCGCGATCCCGGAGCTGCATGTAGGCCTCGGGGTCCACATAGACCACATGGGTGATATCCGGCACGTGGCCGTTGGAAACGTAGCGGTGGGCTGTGAAAAGGGTGTCATCCGCGGCCACGTCCTTGGGAATCGGCGCCGGTGCGTCCTCACCCGCAAAGCTCTGGGGCCGGCACTGGAGCAGGTAGAAATCTGTGCCGTCGTGGGCGAACTCGATGTCCACCGGGGTCCCGAGCGTGTCCTCGAGAATCTTGAGGATGTTGCCCACGTACTTGACGAACGGCGTCGAGTCGATCAGACCCCCAAGGTCCGCCACAAAATGGTCGTGTTCGGGATCGACAAGCAGCGGCATCGGTTTGCGGAGGACGTCGTCCTTGAGCATCGAAAACACCTGCTCGAAGGCCGGGTAGTCGGTGCCATACTTTCGGAGCAGATCGTCCAGGTCGTGGGTTTCGAAGGTGTTCGTCTCGAGGTTGATGACGTCCACCGATCGGGGTGAGTAGCGAATGACCTCTTCGATGGTCGTGTTGACCTTGAGACCCGGCTGTCCGGGAACCGCCAGGATCGGGTAGTCGTTACCGACCCGATCCACCGCGCGGGTACCGAGCCCGGGAACCAACCGAATCAGCCCGTCGGAGCGTTTGATCCGCGGCGACCAGCGGAACTCGTTGTTGGAGAAGGCGACCCCGGCCACCGCCGGCAGGAAGTAGTCGCCGAGCCGGGTGCCGACCACCTCCTGGATGAGAATCGCCATTTCCTCGTGAAAATCGATGAGCCCGCGCTCGCGACGGTAGGCGATGGGGTCGGGGCCGAAGACCGAGGCGTAGACCTCGGTCATGGCGTCGAGGATAGCGCTCATCCGCTCTCGCTTGCTGCCACGGTTGGCGAGGAAGAGGCTCCGGTACTTGCCGGAGAAGGCGCTGCCCATGCGGTCCTCGAGGAGGCTCGAAGAACGCACGATCAACGGTGTGTCACCGACCTCGTCGAGGATCATCGACACACCTTTGACGATCTCGGGGGGAAAGCGGGAGTTTTTGAAGAGCTGGATGATGTTGGGAAACTCCTGCCGGACCTGGGAGATCTCCCGGTACTTCTGCTGCAGCACCTGGTCGAGATCGTTGTACTCGATGAAGCTCATCAGACCTTCGGAGGCGACGTACCAGCTTCGTGGGACCTTGACCTCGCCGATCGGTCGTTCGGCCGATCCCTCACGGCGCAGGATTGCGGCGGCGAGAAACAGCCCGGCGCTCTTGCCGCCGAGCTTGCCGTGGCTGGCGTCGGAGTGGATGACGCGATCGATGAGGTCGAGGAAATCGTCGGTCTGGATGTACTCCTTGGCGACAGAGATGAAGGTGAGCTGGTCGGTGAGGAAGCGCCGGATCAGACCGACGTGGATTCCGTTGAGGGTGGCCGGGGACAGGTCGGCGCCGTCGGCGAGCAAATGGTGGAACCGACGGAGGGCGCCGGCGACCTCGGACAGGGTCGAACGCGGGTTGTTGAGCACCGAGGGCAGGAAGCTCGCCTTGTCCTCCATCACCCAGTCCCGGGTCAGGGCCAGGGTGGCGTCGGTTCCGAGGTAGCTGTTCGCCAGCTCGAAGGGCTTGCCCTCGAGCAGGACCTGCTCGTTGAGGGTGCGCGGACGGGCCGGGTAGTTGGGGTCGTGCCGCTCATCCTCGTCGGATGACCCATAGATTTCCCGGAGAAGCTCCTGTCCGCCTTCGACACCGGCCCACACCAGGTGGTTGACCATCTTGCGGGCGATGCGGAGGTAGAGCTCGCGGTCCGAGCTGCGTAGGAGCTCGATGGGGGCCCGCCACCTGTCCTCCTTCTCGGCCTCCAGCTCACGGCTCGCGGACTCCCACTGCTGGCGGGTCTCGTACATGCGGTGGAAGAGGATGCTGTGTCCGAGCCGTTCGGCGATGGTGCGGATCAGCCGCTCCTCCTCCTTGAGGAAGGGGCCGCTGTCCTCGGTCGGTCGCTCCTCGGCGTACCACACGCTGAGCCTGCCCACCACTTCTTCCTGGACGACGATGTCGCTCGACTGGACCCACGGCGTGGGTCGAAAGTCCTCGTTGGTGAAAACCTCGTCCCCGTGCTCGATCAAGGCCCGGCAGATATCGGGGTACTGCCACCCGGGCGGGATCACCTCCACTACCTGCTGAAACGCCTGTTCGAGCGGCAGATCGAGACGGGCCAGGATCTGCTCCACCTCGTACAGGCAGTTGAGCTCCTTCGCCCGCTCCTGGAGGGAGGTGATCAGCTTGTCGGCCGGGTGATCGTCAGCCATGGCGCCGGATCACTCCTCGTCCGCTGGCGCCGTCGACCCGAACCTCGAGAGGTTTCGGCAGGCGCACGTGGGTGACGTGGGCGGTCGACTGCACGACCGGCTGCCGGCCGAGCCAGTCCCAGTCGATGCGGTGCGGGCCATGGTGCTCCACGGACAGATAGAGTACACGGAAGCTGAGCAGATTGTGGAAAAAGTGAGAGCCCTGGCTGAGATCGGGTTGCACGTCGGGCAGGGTGGCCTCGACGATCGCCCGTGCGCCGCTGATCTGGCCCCACGCAACGGGAATGCCGAGCGAAGAGTCGGAGGTCCCCCAGCGACCAAACCCGATGAGCAGGTATCGTCGTCCGTCCGCGACCAAACGCCGATTGATGCCCTCCAGCTCCTTCGCGATGGCCGGCGTCTCTGCGGGCTCGAAGGCGTCCGGCCTGATGAAGACCACATCCTCGAGATCACTGCGATGTCCGTTGCCGAGAACGTTTTCGGATGCGAGGACGACATCGTCGGCAAAGAGATCGTTTTCGGCGACATCGATGAGTTCGCCGCCCACCATCATCGGTCGGACCTGGAGAAACCCGACCCGGGCCGGGAGGGCGTCCTGACGGTCGAGGTTGATGGCGAACTCGATCTCCACCTGAGCGCTGAGCGCGTCCGAGGAGAGTTCCAGGAGACGCTTCAGGAGATCGTTGAAAGGGAGCAGGCGTGACCCGAGCAGAGGCGCAAAGGTGAGTGCCCGTGGACCGCGGATGTCGAGGCCTGGGTTGAGGCGGTCGGAGCCGGGGTCGTAGGTGGAGACCAGGTAGCGGAGCGCACCGTCGGCCTCGGCCTCGCCAAGACCCGGCTGCACGAGGTGCTCGGTCTCCCGGATTGGGTCGTGGGGAGGCGGATCACCCATGTGAACCGCCCAGTAGAGGGTCTGGGTGTTCTTGAGCAGCTCGCCGAGGTCGTTGAACGGTGGCGGCGCCTTCGGATAGGCCGGGGAGTAGGACCAGCTGAGACCGCCGTCGACGATGGTCTTGCCGAGCCCGAGGGCGAGCGTCACCACGCCGTCCTCAGCCTTGGCGTGACCGGTCGGGTAGTAGTTGTGGGAACGGGCGACCCCGGACACGCAGGGGTAGAAGCGGTCGCCGGCACGCTGTCCGACCACCTCCTGAACGATCACCGCCATCCTCTCCTCACCGGGCTGGACACCAATCGACCGGAGATAGTCCTTGGACTCCGCGAAAAAGGTCGTCGCGTAGACGAACTTGACCGCCTCCACGAGCCGGTTGAAGCGCGCGTCCTCCTCGATCTCGTTGTTGGGGACCATCTTGGTGCCGTAGACACCGGCGAAGGGGTGGTCGAGGTCGTCCTCGAGGAGGCTGGACGAGCGCACCGCGAGCGGCGTGTGAACGCACGAGATCAGCGCCCGTAGGTCGCCGACGTGCTCGGCGGGCAGCTCCGCCTGCTGGAAGGCGTGAGCTATCCGGTCGTCCGGGAGATCTGAGCTGGCGATGTCCTCCAGGCGGTTTCGATGGATGAAGCTGTCGAAGAGCTCGGTGGTCAGGACGGTCGCGGTCGGAACCGAGACCTCGATGTAGGGGAACTCCTCGGGATCAAGCTTGGAGAGAATCTCCTCGCGCACCCGCGACAGACCGGAAGCCTTGCCGCCGAGAGCACCGCCGCCGATGCGGGTAAAGGTGTTCGCCGAACCAAAGAACTCGCGATCGAATCGCGGCACCACCGACTCATCGACCATCATGGGCGCAGGGATCTCCAACAGTTTTGAGTTATGAGTTTTGAGTTTTGAGTTTCCCCCCATCCCCGATTCTCGGTGGCGCGGGTGGATGAGAACTCAAAACTAAAAACTAAAAACTCAAAACTCATTCAGAGCCACCCGCGCTCTCTGCATTGGGTGGCGACGCGGTCGATGGCGATGACCAGCGCTGCGTCCCGCATGGAAAGCGATTTCGAGCCGGCCAGATCCGAGATCGCGACGAAGGCCGCGGTCAGCGTGCGGTCGAGCTTGCTCAGGACCTCGGACAGCGGCCAGTAATAGTTCATGTTGCTCTGAACCTGCTCGAAGTAGCTGCAGGTGACGCCGCCGGCGTTGGCCAAAATGTCCGGAATCACGAAGATTTCACGCGATGTGACGGCTTCTTCGGCTTCCGGCGTGGTGGGGCCGTTTGCGCCCTCGGCGATGATCCGGACCGTGTCGGAGATCGAACCGACGTTCTCCAAGGTGATTTGGTGTTCCAGTGCGGCGGGGATCAGGATCTCCACCTCCTGCGACAGCCATGCCTCGCCGTCGAGGATCTCGTATCCAAGGGTTCGCGCCTTATTCGGGTCGATGTTGCCGAGACGGTCTGAAGCCTGCCGCAGCTCCTCGAGATTGATTCCGTCCGGCTTCCGGTAGGCCACGGGTGAGCCCGCATCCGGGTCCCAGCTCGAAACGCAGGTCACCGTGCCGCCGATCTGGGTGTATAGCTCGATGGCGTATTGGGCGACGGTGCCGAAACCCTGGACGCTGGCGTTCGTGGCGCCGGGTTGGATGCCCAGCACCTTGAGCGCCTCGCGCAGGGTGTAGACGAGACCGTAACCGGCCGCCTCGACGCGTCCCAGCGAACCGCCGGCGCCCAGGGTCTTGCCGGTGATCGCCCCCGGAATACGATCGCCGTGCATTGACTCGTACTCGTCGAGCATCCAGGTCATGTGCTGGCCGGACGTCATCATGTCCGGTGCCGGTACGTCTCGCCGCGGACCGATAGTGCGCGCGACGCGGCGGATCCAGGCGCGGCAGATTCGTTCGATCTCGGCCGTGCTCAGCCGGTGCGGATCGCACACCACGCCGCCCATGCTGCCGCCGAGGGGAATGTTCACGACCGCCGTCTTCCAGGTAGTCCACATGGCGAGGGCCCGCACGGTGTCGATGGTCTCCTGGGGGTGGAATCGGACACCGCCCCACGCGGGTCCGCGGGCGTCGTTGTGCTGCACCCGGAATCCCTCGAAGACCTCGACGGTGCCGTCGTCGAGGCGAACCGGCAGGGTCAGGCGGTGTTCGTGGCTGGGTGTGCGAAGCAGCGCCCGGGTCGGCGCATCCAGCCCCATGAGGTCTGCAAGGCGGTCGAATTGGCCCTGCGCGTCGGCGAATGGGTTGAAGGAGGCGACATCATTCATGAATGGATCCCCCTGCCACTAATGATCGCACAACGAATGTCGATTTCGAATTTCGAATTTCGAATTTCGAATTTTCGGATCGCCCCGCGTGGGTGTTATCGGGAGCCTGGCCCGCATATCTCACCAGGTGTCTACTGCGGACGGCGAATCGAGGCGTCCCACCGTGCTCGTCGCAAATCGTGTTCCTCGACGTAGCGGGACAGTACGTTGAACACCGCGAATCGAGAATGCACCGCTGGGGGTGGTCCGTCGTTGCCCTCGCCTCGAAACCCAGTAAGAAATATAGGCGAGAGCGTGCGATGGAAAAATTCGAAATCCGAAATCCGAAATTCGAAATCGAAAAAGGC
>JAIVTZ010000006.1:16082-19550 GCA_049188105.1 Deltaproteobacteria bacterium
CCCCCTGGCACCGATGATCGCACAACACAACTTCATTTCGGATTTCGGAATGCGGATTTCGGATTTCCGACCCCCTCTATGGATAGTATCGAGAGCAGAGAGCGTGCGATGGAATAATCCGAAATCCGAAATTGAAAAAGGCGGCCCCGAAGGGCCGCCGTACTCGAAGTTTCTCGGGTGCTTTTTAGACCAGTCCCTGGTCGATCATGGAGTCCGCGATCTTGACGAAACCCGCGATGTTGGCGCCGGCCACATAGTTGCCCTCGTGGCCATATTCAGCGGCGGTGGTCACGCAGGCCGTGTGAATGCGATTCATGATGTCGCGCAGCTTGTTGTCGACCTCTTCGCTGGTCCATGAGAGGCGCATGCTGTTCTGCGACATCTCGAGCCCGGAGACGGCGACCCCGCCGGCGTTCGCGGCCTTGCCGGGACCGTAGAGAATCTTCTTCTCGATGAAGAGCTCGACGGCATCCGGTGTCGAGGGCATGTTGGCGCCCTCCGAGACCACAAAGCAGCCGTTGTCGAGCAGGGCCTTGGCATCGTCGGCGTCGAGCTCGTTCTGGGTCGCGCACGGCAGCGCGATGTCACACTTGACGTTCCAGACGCCGGTTCCCTCGTGGTACGTGATGCCGGGAAACTTGTCGGCGAGCTCGCGGATGCGGCCGCGGCGGACGTTCTTGAGGTCCATCAACTCGTCCCACATCTCCTGGGTGAGACCCTCCTCGGCGACCACGAAACCGGAGGAGTCGGACAGGGTCACGACCTTGGCGCCGAGCTCGAGGCATTTCTCGGAGGCGTACTGGGCCACGTTTCCGGAGCCCGATACCGCCACCCGCTTGCCTTCGAAGCTGTCGTCGCGGGTGCCGAGCATGTCCTGGGCGAAGTAGACGCAGCCGTAGCCGGTCGCCTCGGGCCGGATGAGGCTACCGCCCCAGTTGAGGCCCTTGCCGGTGAGGACGCCCTCGAAGCGGTTGCGGATGCGCTTGTACTGGCCGAAGAGGAACCCGATCTCACGGCCGCCGACGCCGATGTCGCCGGCCGGTACGTCGGTGTCGGCGCCGATGTGGCGGCAGAGCTCGGTCATGAAGCTCTGGCAGAAGCGCATGACCTCGTTGTCGGACTTGCCCTTGGGGTCGAAGTCGCAGCCGCCCTTGCCGCCGCCCATGGGCAGGGTGGTGAGGGAGTTCTTGAAGACCTGCTCGAATCCGAGGAACTTGAGGATGCCGAGGTTGACCGTGGGGTGAAAGCGGAGGCCGCCCTTATACGGGCCGATGGCCGAGTTGAACTCGACGCGGTAGCCCTTTTGGACCTGGACCTCGCCACGGTCGTCCATCCATGGGACCCGGAAGAGGATCACTCGTTCCGGTTCGACGATGCGCTCCAAGATCCGGTGGTCGAGGTACTTGGTGTGGCGTTCGAGCACCGGCACCAGCGTCTCGACGACCTCCTCGACCGCCTGGTGAAACTCCGTCTCGCCGGGGTTTTTGGCGATCACATTCCGCATGAACTGCTCGGCGAAAAGCTTTTCGACTGGACGCATGGGCCATTCCTCCTGGGATTTGGGATCTCTGCACTCGGCGGGCCGACCCGCCCTCATCGCGGGCGAGAGTACTCCACCCATCTCGAGCTGGCAAGCATCTTGTGACGGCGTTCACAAAACCGGTCTCAGGGCCTGAAAAAATCGTGTGCCGAGCTAATACCTAATACCTAATACCTAATACCTGACGCCCTCTACGGCTCCAAAATCACACCCCGGCTGGTCGATCCATCCACCAGCACCTGGGCCGGGTACTCGAGACGAAGATGGCGGACGACGCCGTCCATGGCGACAGTCACCGCCTCCTGTCGATCGAGCCAATCCCAGTTGATGGACCCGCTGCCGTCCTGCTCGTGAACCGCGAAGAAGGCGACCCCGTAGCAGGTGAGGTTGTGGAAGAAATGGGACCCGAGCGAGGGCTCGACCTGGAGATCTGTGAAATCGGTCTCGACGATCGCGCGAACCGAGGAGATTTGCGGCCAGGTGACGGGAATGCCGAGCCACGAGTCGCGCGAGCCCCACCGTCCCGGGCCGATCAGGATCGAGTGCCGTCCGTCGCGTCGCAGCTCACGGTTGATCTGCTCGATGATGGCGGCCGCATCGGCGGTCTGCGAACGGTCTATCCGGCGGGGGTCGACCACCATCAGATCGGAGATGGTCTCGCGGCGGCCGTGCCCGAGAGCGACCTCGGATCGCACCACCGCCCGCCCGATCGTTGCGTCGTCGAGATCCACCTCCACATCCATCTGCTCGAAGACCATCGGCCTGAGCTGAAGAACGCTGAATGTCTGGCGCTGTCCCAGACCCGGCTCGATGTCGGCCGCGAACTCGATCTCGGCCGGGCTCGCGAGCCCATCCCGGCAGGTGTCGAGAAGGCGGGTGAGGATCTCCGGCAGGGGAATCATCCGTCCCCTGAGCAGGGCGTTGAAGGTGATCAGGGGCGCCCCGCCCTCCTCGAGACCGGAGACGATGCGGTCGTTGGCTCGATCATAGGTGGATGCGAGCGGCGAGGCGGCGCCGTCGCGAACGGCTTCGATCATCTCCTCGTGCAGGAGGTTGGCGTCGGTCCGGACGCCCGGGATCACGTCGTTGCGTGACAGATCGAGGGCGTAGAAGCGGCGCTGCGCGTTGCGCAGGATGTCCTTGACCGCCGAGAATTGGGGCAGGACCTGCGGTTGCCGCGGACAGAAGCGGAGCGCCTCGAAGCCCTCCACCACCGACTTGCCGAGACCGAGCGCCACCTGGGCGACGCCGTCCTCAGGCTTCATGTCGCCGAAGGGATAGAAGTTGTACGAGGAGGCGGTGCCAGAGAACGTCGGGTAGAAGCGGTCGCCGCGGCGGCTGCCGACCAATCGCTGGATCAACACCGCCATCAGCTCCTCCTCGATCCGGTAGGGCGTGGTCTCGAGGTAGTCGCGTGCGGTTTCAAAGAAGGTGGAGGCGTAGACCACCTTGATCGCCTCGAGGAGCTGGGCGAGCCGGACGTCGAGCGAGGGGTGGTTGTTGGGCAGCATGATGGTGGCGTAGACGCCCGCGAAGGGTTGGTAGACCGAGTCCTCGAGGATGCTCGACGAGCGTATGGCGAGGGGCTCACAGACTCGCTCGAGGAACGCGCCGAGATCCGATCGCAGGTTGTGATGGAAACGTGCGCGCCTGAAGTAGTCCAGGACTTGCTGGTCGTTCATGTCACCGATGCGGGTGATGAAGCCGCGCAAACGGTTGTCTTCGAGGAACTCCTCGAAGACATCGCTGGCAACGACCACGGTCTGCGGGATGGCGATCTCGACCCCTTCGATGTCGAGGAGGTCGCGCGCGAGGATCTTGTGCATGAACGCCAGCCCGCGGCCTTTGCCGCCGAGCGAGCCGGAGCCGATCTTCGCGAATGCGGTGAAGTCGTTGAACCGCGAGTCGTCGAAGTCGGTGATGACGTG